>CAMOQM010000033.1 GCA_946622925.1 uncultured Caryophanales bacterium
GTAGCTAACCCAAGAAAGGAACTTAGCTCCGCTAGAAGAGGTGACGGCAGTTGCCCCAGGGAGGTCGCTACCGGCCTCACCAGTAAATTTGACGAAGTTCTCTAGGAATAAGGCGTCGTCTTTCGCAGTGACGGTTCCACCACTATATTGTCCGCCCTTGGACAAGACCAAATAGGTCACGAAGTCGGAGTCGGCTTGACGGACGATGCCTTGGCCAGCCGCCATATGGGAGTTGTTACCACAGCTGCAGAGCAAGGCAGCGGAAGCAAGAACGAGAACGAGATTGCGTTTCATATTCGTCATTCCTCCTTATTTGCTATAAACGTAGACCGAGAAGTTATTGCCGGCGAAATCGCCAACGCCCTTCTGGTTACGTAATACCTTGCCGGCGTCGGAATCGTCGAGAGTCCAGCCAGAACCAGGATTCAAGATATATTGTTTACTGGCCTTTTGACCGACGTTGATATAGATCTTGAACTGTTTGCCGGAATCGCCGGTGATATCCATGGTGAGGACGTCATTGCCGGCATCGAAGCTGACGCGGGCATTCTTTGGATATTGTTTCTTGATGGCGTTAAGAGCCTTATACCAGTTGTACATGGAATTGGCATCGGCCTTTTGCTCTTTGGCGCCGTCGAGGGTCTTATTGTAGGAATCCCATTCGAAGGTATATTGACCAGCCTGATAGCCAGTGGTTTCAGCGGTCACGCCTTTTTCCCATTTCATGGGTTGACGATACCAGATATCCTTGGAGTTCTCGTTGCCATAGAGCTCGACGTGTTTATCGGTGTTGCCGGACATACCAAGTTCGTCACCATAGTAGATCCAGGAGACGCCGGGCTGCAAAATGGCCATGGCGCCCATGATCTTGGCACGGCCGATTTCTTGGGCCGTACCGGTAATCTTGGCGGCTGGGACGCTTTCGTCAACGGTACCGACTTTAGCCCAAGTGCCGTTAACTTTGTTGATGGCACGGTCGACGTCGTGGTTGGAGGTATAGGCGCCGTTGATGTAATCGGTGCGCTTACCACCTTGCCAGACTTTGCCGGTTTGGTTGTATTCGAAGTTGGCTCCGAAGACGCCATAGGTTTCCGGAGAATGCTTGGTGGCATAAGAGCCAGCTCCGTTACCATCGTAATGGTCGGCATCGGAATAAAGCATCTGAGCAGTG
This sequence comes from uncultured Caryophanales bacterium, assembly GCA_946622925.1. Taxonomy (GTDB): domain Bacteria; phylum Bacillota_I; class Bacilli_A; order RFN20; family CAG-826; genus Alloenteromonas. The sequence goes on from CAMOQM010000033.1 coordinate 1,172, forward strand.
TGATAGTAGTTGGCGAAGTCGAATTGAGAATCAAGGGCCTGATAGTAAGGCGACATACGGTTGCCCCAGCCATCAAAGTTTTCGCCGACTAGGAAGCAGTTAGGATAGGCGTGCTTGACGTCATTGGCAAATTCTCTCCACCACAAGACGTTCTTGTTGAGGTCGGAGGAGTAGTCAAAGGCCTTTTCGACATATTTGCCTTTTTCGTCATCATAGGAGTTCTTGGTTCCAACGTCGGTGATGATGATGTCGTCACCGGTGTCGGCGACTTCGTCCTTCATATAGATATGCTTGACGGCGTCAAGGCGATATCCATCCAAACCGAAGGATAGCCAATAACGGGCCATATCCTTGACTAGGTCACGAGTGGGTTGATACTCGTAGTTGATTTCCGGCATACCAGATCCGAACTTACCATAGTAATAGTAATCAGATTCACCATCACGATACCAAGAAGGATTATCGGACAAGGCATCCTCTTCGACGGTAATGGTCTGATAAGATCCGTTCATATACTTTTGAATCGAATCGGTCTTATACTTCCAGGAGTAGACGTTACGCCACTCGATGCCGGTTTCATCCTTTTCAGCACCTTCGGAGTTGATGGCCCACTGGGACTTTTCGAACCAGACGTTGTTCTTAGAAGTGTGGTTAAGGACTAAGTCCATTAAGACCTTCATGCCCTTTTGATGGGCTTTGTAGATCAATTCGCGGTAGTCGTCTATGGTGCCGAATTTGGAGTCAACGGCGAAATAGTCGGAAATGTCATAGCCGTGGTAGGAATCAGATTGCTGAATTGGAGTGAGCCAAAGGACTTGAACACCTAAATCATCAAGATAATCGAGCTTATTGATGATACCACGGAGGTCGCCCATGCCATCGCCATCGCTATCGGCGAAGGAAGCGACGAAGATCTGATAGCCAACGCCAAGAGACTTGAATTCATCGCTGGTCTTAGTAACGGCCGGATCAAAGGCTTTGGCCTTGGACGAATCGATGACTTGGGTCTTCGAACGATAGTTGCCGGTTGCGTCTTTGGTAACAGGGTTGACCCTGATTTCTTGCTGGCCGGACTCGAAGGTATAGTTCTTGAAGTCGCCGGACACCAAGAAGACGTGCATAGCGCCGTTGGAACGGAAATGCTGATCGAATTCTTTGATGTAGGTTTCTTTGCCACCATCGGAGGTCCAGTTCTTCGAACCATCCATCGACGATTCGTCGACCATTAGGAAGCCGACTTCGGTCGAACCGGCTAGCTCAACGGCTTTGCCGGACTTGCCGCCGACCATATTGGCGGCGTTGAGGTCGATATCCATGATACGGCCATATTCGTCGTTCCAGGCACCGCTTCCTTCCCTTCCGACGTCAGAAGCGCTCATCCATGAGGTGGACATCGGTTTGAGGGTAAGCTTGTCGGAAACCTTAGTTTCGCTGCCATATCCCCACAAAGTACCTTCTAGATCATGGGGTTTATGTTGCCATAGCCAGACACAATACTTGTCATAATCGGACGCCGAAGCATCTGGACGTAGATAGTGAAGGTACAAGTGGCCTTCCTTACTCCACGAATTGATCCAGTCTTCATATCCATCGACATGTTGCTGGGACTCTCCGCTCTGTGAAGATGAACTTGTTTTGCTGGCGCTGCTACTTTGGCTTTGGCTAGCGGAACTACCAGAAGACTGAGGGGGCGTTCCACAGCCACAGCTAGCAAGCATCATGGCCGTGGTTAGTCCTAGTAAAAATGATTTCTTATTTGCCATGTTTTACTCCTTTTTATAAATATACAAAGCCGCCCTTAAAGAGCGGCCATAATTCAATGATTAAGCGGCTTTAGCGTCAGCGCCCCAATCAGCGAAAGTCGCAGTCCCTGACTGTTTGATCTTTCCAGTCCAATCGGCATCCGGAGCGTGGGTAGCATCAACACCCGATTCGGCTGAGAAAGTAGCAACTATAACTTTCTTTCCAACTGGCTCGGCAACAGAAATCGTGTAATGACGGTTGTTGGCCGCTGTCCAAGTTTCATCAACGTGAGTCGCATAGCACCAAACTCCGTCTTGGCCTTCGGCCCAGACCCAAGCATAGACGCGATCCTTATCGGCATCATCAATTCCATACTTGGCGTAGATGTTGGTGGTAACTACTGTTCCAGGTTCAACTGGGGTAGGTTCATTATACTTTTCAACCCAAATACCGTTATCATACTCACCGGTTTCAATATAAAAGTTATACTTGGCGGCTTCTTTTAGTTTGAAGAAACCATCACTGGTGGCTTCGACGAGCGTAGCACAGCCTTCTTTCACTTTATCAGCGCCATAAACTACGGGTTCACCGCCTTCTGGAGTAAAGGTAAATTTGATTTCGACGTTAGCTGTAGAGCCAGTGAAATCGGCCTTTAGCCATTGATACTCAGTCTCTTTGCCTTGGCCGGGGTTTTGTTGGACACCACTGGTCATGATGAGCTCACCATGCTTTTTGGTGACCTTCATTGGGCTATTTCCATAGGGATCATCGGGTTCGCTATCGGAAGAAGAGAGCTCGGTGGTCTTGGAAGACTCGGAGGAAGAGAGTTCAGTAGTCTTGGAAGACTCGGAGGAAGATAAACCGGTGGCCTTGGAAGACTCGGAGGAAGAAAGTCCAGTAGCCTTAGAAGACTCGGAGGAAGAAAGCCCGGTTGCGTGGGGTTGTCCGCCGCAAGAAGCGAGGACAAACAAAGATGAGAGAAGAAGGATTACAGATGAATTCCTTTTTAACATTATAAATACGCCTCCTTATGGCATTTATCGAAGGAATTATAAAATGAAACCGCTTACATGTTAAGCCTTACTTCTAAATACTTTAGAACTTATCGTAAAAAGCCGCCCGATGAAGAGCGGCCTGGTTAGCAACTAACTTATCGCCAAGAATCAGTCTGGCTGGCATCAGCGCTGACGGTTATGGAACGATTGGGATTGGATTCCCAACGAATAACGCTGCCACTACCATCATAATTGCCGATGACGTACTTATATTCGAAGGTGCCGAGAGGAATCTCGAAGGTGCCAGTCCAATTGTTCCCTTCTGTCCACCCTAACCTATAATTCGTGTCTAGGCTCCAGTTGTTTGCCTGGCAGGCAATGAAAACCCCTTGCCCGTTCTCGGTCCCATAATTGATGGTAAAAGTTATTTGGGCGGTATCCGCTTCTTGAGAAGAACTTTCACTGGTAGATTCGGATTCGCTGCTAGATTCGGATTCGCTGGAAGAAACGCTTTCCGAGGTTTCGCTACTAGATTCGGATTGCGTGCTGGAAGTGATGTCGCTGCTAGCGGTGGATTCACTCTCCGAGCTGCTTGCCGAAGAAGAGCTGGAACTTGATTTGGAAGATGAGGAGGACTTGCTGGTGGTCTCCGGTCCACTAGGCATAGGAGGTTGACTAGCACAAGCGGCGAGGATCAAAGCCGCAAAAGCGGCGCTGACCCCAAAGATAAATGATTTCTTAGACATGGAAATACTCCTTTATAAATATTAATTTAAGCGGTTTGTCTAACGATTAAGCATTCGAACTTGCCAATTTCGATGGAGTTGTTCGTAATCTGGAACGTAGCTGGATGAGCACCGGTAGTCGAAAGAAGGGTTTCAAATGAACCGTTACCAATTCCGATAGAATGGTTGGTATCATCGTTGCCTTTGTTGAGGAAGATATAGATGTATTTGCCATCTTTTCCTTTGAATGCACCGGCCAAAACATCGGTTTTGGAGGAAATAATTTCCCCTTTGTCATTTACGTTGAATAGGTCGGTGTAGTTCCAACAGGTAGTTCCGCCGGCGGAGATTTCGGTCTTGCTTTGGCCAAGGGTGTTGCCCATTTCGGCGCGGCGAAGTTTAACCGCTTTAACCCATTCTTGGTAGTACTTATTTACGGTTGGATCGGCTTTGCGGTCCCACTTATAAGCATTGACGGCATCGCCATATTTATAGGAGTTGCGCACTAACCAGGTGTTGGCGTTGATCTCAATACCATCGCCTTCGATCCAGTTGCTGATCTGCCTGACGTAGCGATTTCTAAAGGATTCTTTTGATTCACCATCGTACGGGTATACACGGTTTCCGTTTGCATCCCAATAACGGTCGCCAATCTCGAAATCAGGCCAAGGCTGGCTGTCGCGAGGAAGACTGGCAGAAGATGAAGCCCAGCCGCTTCCTTCACGCCATTCTTCATAACGTCCATATTTATAGGTGTCACGTAAGTCGTCCCAAAGCGGGTTGTCGGAAGTAATCAACTTCTGGCGGAATATTTCGTCGCCACCGTTAATAAAGGCAACGCCTTGTCCGAAGATGGTCATGGCATTTAGCGCAGTAGCCGCTTGCATGACGAATTCATGGCCTCCATCATCAAAGGTCTTATCATGGTTATAGAAGAGATAGTTGATTTGGTCATAAAGGGTGTAATTATCGTGGCAAGCTAGATAATTGATGGTTTGGTTAGGTGTGCTACCAACGTTGCGGTTTTCGCCCAAAATTTGCGTGAGAGTGTTATAAACGTTATCCACATTTGAACCTTGGTTAATCCATCCGGAGGCAGGATAGGGGCTACCATAGGAGGTGTTGCCTTTGGCCCCATCACGACCATGGTCATTGAAGCCGCCGATCGGGAAATTTGGATCGGTATTTAATTGACTGTAGATGTTGCCGGTACTGGATTGCTTCGAACCATCCAAGGCGGTTCCACCACCGGTCCAGCCTTCGCCATATAAGACGATGGTCGGGTCAATCTTGTTGACGGCGGCCCTAACGGCTTTCATGGTATCAATGTCGATACAGCCCATTAGGTCGAAACGGAAGCCTTTGACTTCGTATTCTTTAGCCCACCAGGAGACGGAATCGACGATGAATTTAGAAGCCATTGTCCTATCTGAGGCAAATTCATTGCCGCATCCCGAACCATCGGTGTAATTGCCGGCGGCATCGGTGCGGAAGAAATATTGAGGAACAATCTTGGTGAAGGAGTTGTTCGCAACCGATGACATATGGTTATAAACGACGTCCATGATCACGCGGATATCATTTTTGGCCGCGGTTTGGATAAGGCTCTTGAACTCTTTGACGCGAACCATAGGTTTCTCTGGATCACTGGAATAAGCGCCTTCAACGACGTTATAGTTCTGCGGGTTATAGCCCCAGTTATATGAGGCCTCGTTAAGTTTGCCACCGTTTTCGGTGGATTCATAAACGGTCTTTTTACGTTCATCGTTATCCTGATCGAAAACCGGAAGCAATTGGATGGCGTTGACGCCGAGTTCTTTGATGTGGTCGAAACCAGTTTTAACAGTGGAATAGGTGGTTCCTTCTTCAGCGAAAGCGTTGTAGGTTCCGCGTAGGTTATTCTTATTTGAAGTCCAAGTCTCATCGGCGGTTAAATCGCGGATATGGGCTTCATATACGGTAAGGTTATTCGCCGCCTTAATCGGAGTTAGATTATCGGTGACGCCTTTCCCGTTATTCCAACCTTCCGGATCGACTTCGTTAGCATTGTTCCAGTCGACCATATAGGCCCTTTCGCCATTAAGCCCCGTGGCTTTGGCGTAGGGATCCACCGCTTCTACGGTGCCATTTGAATTGGTGACGACATAGGTATACCACTCATAGAAATTGGTTTTCTCATCGGTCTTAAATGACCAAACGCCATGCCACTTGCCATCGCTTCCCATTTCCTTTTCCATCGGGAAATTGGCGGCTAAGTCGGCGACTTTCCTTCCGGCAAGGTTCCAAGGGGTTCCTACCAAATAGAAACGCACTTGGGCATAGGAAGTCGTCGGAGCCCATAGTTTCAACGTCTTAGTGCCATCGGCATTGACGGTACAGCCTAAATCCGATCCATCGTAAACGTAATTGGTTTTGAACGTTTCGGTATCATAGAGGCGGCGGACAGAAACGGCTTTGGATTTTTGTTTGGTCTTATCCGACAAGAAAGTGCCACGTACCTCGTATTGAATTGATGGGTCAGCGGCCTTATCAAGGCTCAATGTGATAGAATTGGAGGCCTGATTATCGCTGAATTCCTGGGTTTTAATAAGGTATTCTTCATCATGCTCTGCCCGAACAACAGGATTAAGTTTGTAATAATCAGTGGTAAATCCATATAGCTTGACCGAAGAAATCTTACCGACGTCAGCGGCTTGGCGGCTGCCTTTGGTACCGGTGCCGGTAACAACGATTTTCTTCCAATCGGAATCGACGTAAGCGACATCGAAACGATCGCCTAAAGCATCTGCTCTACGACTAAATGTTTCGATGTTCGAGCCTTCGCCAGCGGCCAAGAAGATATTCATAACGCCGTTTTCATCGACATCATAATCTTTGAAATAGCAGAAAGTATCCAAGGATTGTCCGGACCAAGTTCCGAATACCTTGACGATAAGGCGGATATCGGTTGAAGGATAGTCCTTAAACTGTTCGTTTTCGGATAAATCTATATCGATATAACGGCCATATTCTTCATCGTCACCGGTAAATTCATATTCCTTACCGTCGACGGAACTGTTCCAAAGATAAATGGCAAGTTTATCGTAGTTCATGCTGTCGCGATGGTACCAAATACGAAGTTTGCCCTGATATATAACGTCCTCTTTTTCTTTGCCTCCAGCATCCGAAGAGGAAGATTTTGAACCTTTGCTGGTATCGGAGCTTTGGGAGGTTCCTCCTCCGCCTCCTCCGGTGTCGCTGCTTAAACCGGTCTGGCCGGAACTTTGTGGTTGCTGTCCACACGACGCCAAAAGCATCATGATGCCGGCAACCGACGTTAGAAGAAGACTACGTTTTTTCATAGTACGCTCCTTAATTACGTTTATTAATCGATTATAAACCACTTATGAAAGGGCTTCCATAGGAAAATATAACGATGTTAACTGGCTTTTTATTCCGCCAAAAAAGCGTTTAAGCCGAAAGAAAAGGAGCTAGGTTTTCCTAACTCCCAATCGTTTATTTAACGCTGAAGGTTTCTAACGAAGGTAACCCCTCTCCGTTATAATCGAAGAGGCATTGGTTAGCGACCTCGTTATCCTCGCTTTTGATGGGGACTTCAAGATATTCCATGGCTTTGGTAGAACTCCACTTGACGCCAGGGATTGGAATCCAGAATGGTTCCCAATAAACGATCATCTCGACACCGAGGTTTTCCATCGAGGCAATGAAATGCTTGAAGAAGGCAGCTTGACCCTCTTTGGTAAGAGGAAAGCCAATCATCTTTTCGGTAACGGCGCCGACTTTCTCGTCGACCACGTTATTACATTCCCCATTCGGCCTATAATA
>CAMOQM010000034.1 GCA_946622925.1 uncultured Caryophanales bacterium
TCCTTTATCGATAAGCCCTGGCCTGAGACGATGTGGATTTTATTGACCGAACCAAAGAAACCATTGGCTAAGAAAACGCCAGCGCACAGCACCCAGAAAACCCAACGCGATTTCCCCTTGTTCTGGCGGTCGAAGACGATTGGGACTAACAAGGCGAGTAAGACGAGGACTAAGCCGATGATATGGGCGACTTTGACTTCTTCTTGGAAATAGGTCACCCCGAAAAGATAGGCGACGCTCATGCCACCGGCGACGTTGAATAAGGTGTAGACCTCGACCCTGCCTAAAGCTAGGGCCTTAATGCCGGCTATTTGCAAACCGATTTGCAGAAGCGCAGCGATCCCTGCGTAAAGAAGGGTGTACCAAGAAAAGCCAAGCCGGAAGCCATTAAGCGATAAGAACACCAAAGCTCCCGTTAATGAAAAGATGGCGCAGAAAAACAATATGCTTTGATAGCTTTTGCCGTTTTTGCCCTGATAGGCGTTAAGGGCGATGAATTGCCCGCCGAACAAGACGGTGGAAATGATAATCAAAGAATATTCAAGCATAGGACTGGGCCATTATACCGCTAAACGGGCGAAGATATAAAAACTATGTTCTTAGAAGGATTGGTTAGGCTTTGGTCTACGCGATATAATGATTAACAATCAAAAGGGAGGCGCATTTATGCCAGTTAAGTCACAAGGAAAAAGCAAATATCCACCCCTAAGTGAAAAAGAAAAGAAAGAGATCATCGCCAGGCACAAAGAGCTTGTCGATAGATTTAACGCCATCCTTCCGGAAGGACAGAAAGTCGCCTATGACAAGAATCTTTTAAAAAAGCTAAACGACCCATCCGAAGTCGCGGTTTATCGCATCGGCCAGGAAATGAAGGAAGTCGAAGCCAAGCAAGATAAAATCCTGAAGGATATGGAATATAGATTTGGCAAATATGAAAGTCCAAAAACCAATCCTTTTGCCCGCAACTTAAATTTCTTCTTTAGGGTTGATGGCAGCGAAGACGCCAAGAAGTTCAACGAAAAGGTTTACCAAGATTATTTACATAACCCCGATCGCCTCGCCTATGTGCGTTATAAGGACGTATTAAAGATCAACCCCCAGGAGATCTTGGATTGTAAAGATTCTAAGGTCAAATTAGCCGAATATTATAAGCAGAATTACCGCGTGCTTAAGGATGGCTTTGAATTCGGCAACTGTTTTAATTACGTCGATTCCACCCAAGGCATGAAAGATGGCTCCAAAGCGATTAGGGCGCAGCTTAATCACGTTGGAGAAATCGAAAAACAAGTCGTTACCATCGGGGGAACCTATGACCATTTTGCCTTGCCCAAAATCAGTAAAGCCCAAGCCGAAATCTTAGGGAGTAAAGCCGGTGAGTTCCTTTCTAAAGAACCGGAGAATAAGACATTTTTCCCTCATATTCAGGCCGAATTAGAAAAGGGCGAAGAAGATATTTTCACCTTCTTTGAAGATATGAAAAAGGATGGGGCCGAATTATCCGAAGGCAGCCTCATCAAATATAAGCCGATTTCCAAGGAAAAATATAACGGCTATGAAAAGGAAGTCGACTTTAATGAATATCTCCATCCCGAAGAAGCAAACAACGATAAAGTCGATTATAAGATTAAGGCGAGGACCGATGACGAAATCAAACGCATCCGGCTTATCACCAGCGACGCCTCTTATCGCTACGCCAATGAGTGGAGGTCGAGGTTTGAAAAAAGAACCAATCTAGGACCGGTAGATCCCATAAAGTACGAGTCTAGGCTTAAGCTAGGCTTCTTTTCCGGCCTATTTAATAGAAATTCACCTCAATATGACACCTTAATGAAAACGTTTAAGGACTATAACGACCCCAATAGTCGGGATTATCTTAATGAAGATAAGCTTAGGGAAGCCGCGGTCAATTATCGGAGCAGGAAAACCAATCAAGGCTATACTGGCCAAGGCAATTCTTTAGACGATAGAAGGATGAAGTTCGCCGATGATATCATCGCCACTTGCGATGAGTGCAAGGCCGATAAAGATAAAATCTTCGCCGAAATCGACGATGAATTCCTCTATGGCTATCCTCCTAAGAAAGAGCCTTTCCTTTCGGCCGAGGACGTCGAAGAAAAAGAATACGATTATCAAGTCGATAGCAAAGAGTTAGATAAAGAAATCGATTTCGAAAAAGACGTTCAAAAAGGCGAGGACATCGCCTTGGAATAACCTTGCATGATTAAGTCGCCTTCGTGGCGGCTTTTTCGTCGTGTTACTATTTTTATATGGATTGGTTCAACTACATCGGGCTTATCATATTCGTTCTTATAATGGCACCTAACATTGTCTACGCCTATAAATGCAAAGCCCCAGATAACGAAGGGACTCCTGCTCCTATCGTGATCATTGAAAATGTCGGGAGATATGGCTCGCTGCTTTTCCTTGTCTTCAATATCCCTTATACCTATTTTTCCTTCTTTTTCCCAGAAGGGCTGACCGTTTATATCGTCGTCAATTCGATCTTAGTGGTGGCCTACATAGCTTTATATATCTTGCTTTGGAAGAAACAAGGTCTAACCAAAGCGCTACTATTATCGTTAATCCCCTCGGTTATCTTCCTTTTTTCGGGAATCATGGTTAGGTCGATATTGCTGATTGTCTTTTCTTTGCTATTCGCTTTTGGGCACATCTATATCTCGGTCAGGAACGCGACAAAGAAGGAGGGATGATCCATGAAAGAAGTGGTTAGTTTCTTATTCGTTAATAAAGACGAAGGGTATCGGGCCTTTACTTTGCCTTTGATCCCCAATGTAGACGAAAAGACCTTCATCGGGGTCAGATTACCTTTAATTAAGAAATACGCGAAAACCCTCGATGAAAAGACCAAGGCGGCATTCCTAATGGATTTACCGCATGCTTACCACGAAGAAAATTTGTTGCACGCTTTTATCCTTTCGGATATGAAGGACTTCGCTTCGTTTATCAAAGAGGTCGACGCCTTCCTTCCTTTTGTAAGCAATTGGTCGGTTTGCGACACCATTTGTAACAGACATCTAAATAAGCATAAGGAAGAACTCCTCCCCATCATCTATAAGTGGCTTAAGAGTTCGCAGATATATCGGGTTAGATATGCGGCCAAATGTCTGATGAATTATTACCTAGGAGATGATTTTAGGGAAGAACACCTAGATAAGGTGGTTGAAGTCAAACTCGATGACTATTATGTCCAGATGATGATCGCTTGGTATTTGGCAACCGGCTTAGCCAAAAACTATGGGGCTTTCGTCAAAGCCATTGAGGAAAAACGGTTTAACGTCTCCATCCATAATAAGGCCATCCAAAAGGCCGTTGAGTCATTTCGGGTTAGCGATGAGCATAAAGCCTATTTGAAAACATTGAAGATCAAGTGATTTAAGCCGTTCAAACTTGCCATAATCCGGGTATTTAACTGGCCGTATTATTGAATTAATACTAAATAAAGATATAATTTAGTCATCTTAGGAAGGGCAAAAAGAATGATAATCAAAGCCTCCGCCGAAATCAGGACAAACTACAATGGGGTCATAGATGAATGCCGTCAAACTGGCGAGCCGGTTTATTTGACAAAAAACGGTCAAGGTGATGCGGTGGTTATGGACATCGATTCTTTCGAGAAACGCGAGCAGGTTTTTCGTGCTCAGCAGATGGTGCTAGAAGCTTATGTAGATAAACTTGCTGGCGCTAAATCCTATAGCAGCGACGAAGTTCGTTCCATGATGGATAAAGTAATCGATGGTAGATAAAAATGAATTATCGAGTTGAGTGGCTGCCTAAATCGGTTAGCGATCTAAGCGATCACATTACTTTTTCGAAAAAGGTTTCTTTGGAAGCGGCTAAAACGGCAGCTTCAATTATTATTGCAACCGGAAATTCTTTGGCCCAATTTCCTGAACGCTACCCTGAATTCGAGATGCCTTGTAATTTTCCTATCACTATTCGGAAATGCAACGTCGAAGGAAGATACATCATATTGTTTTCTGTGCAGGACGATTTAATAACCATTTATCGGATTTTAGACGCCAGAAGAAAGTTCAAAGGCCTTCTTATGTAACAAGATGGTCTTTTCTCAATGATTGGCCAAGTTGGAAATATCAATTGCCTTATTTCCTTAATCAAATCCTATAAATTAACTAAATTATTTTATTTATAAAGCACGTAATACGCGCGTGTAGATTCACCAAAAAATATTTTTAAAAGTTTAAATATCAAAGATATTTAGAAAAAAAGTTTAGAAAATTTTGCAAAAAAGTGTTGACGGGATTTTCGTAACGAGTATAGTTATGTGTTCCGCGGGGAACGCAAGGTTGCAAAACCGGGCGAAACTGCGAAGCCACATTGCTTGGCAATGTGCGGGGAATGCACGATGCCCCGAGGGAAGCTTGCTTCCTGAAAGGTCGGCTGCTCGAAAGAGTCAAAGGAGAGTTAGGATCCTAAATCCTGGCTCGCTAGGGAACATTCCGCCCTCCGGTAGACCGGTAGATGGGAAAAGGAAGAAAGAAAGGAAAGCCTCCGGGCCTTCTGGGGAAATCTTCCCAAGGGCTCCTCGCTTGAAACGAGGAAAGCCACCGCTAAGACACCCTGGCGGCTAGTGAGACTAGAAAGAAGGGGAGATGCGGAAAGCCTTGGAAAAGGAAAATCCGCGATAGAGGCCTAACGGACTTTGCCGAGGGCCCCTGCTGGGAAGCGCGATGTCCCAGCCCGTAGACGGGAAAAAGAAGCGCTGCCGGCAAAAACCTCTGCAATGAGGCAACACCCCGGCGAAAGGGTAGCACCCTGGAGGAATCCTGCCTCCCCTGGTAGACCAGGAAAAACAAGGCCGATGGACGAGCCTAGCGAAGAGTTAGGGGAGCCCACCTAAGGGTAAGGGAAAAGCCTTACCGGGGAACATCCGATCCCCCTGATAAGCCTCAGGAAACAGCGGACCCGCGGTTAGCCTTCCTCCGTAAGGAGATGGAAGAAGCGGTCAAGGGCTGAAGCGAAAGCTTATGCTCGGGCGGAATCCTAGCCGCCTCGAGGTAGATCCTCGAAGAGAAATTGGGATGGATAGCGATATCCGAAGAGGAGAAAAACCTCCGGCCCCGCAGAAAGGCCAAGGTAAACCGAAGAATCTCTGCTCCTACCGTAGTCGCGGCCTAATAAGCCCTCCGCACGGATAGGTAAGGTCCTTAGGGATCTAGCGGCAGCCCCGCCGCAAGTGAAACTTGAAGTTGGGGATGTGAACGGTTCGGTCACCGCAAGGTGGCAGGGGCGTCCATGAACTCCTGGGAATTCATAACCAGGTAGGTGCCAAGGAGGCTCGGCGCGCGGTAAACCGCTGGAAAAGCCTCAGACCTAGACCCTTCTAGGTTCGATCGGAGACGCAAGTCCTCGAAGGAAGTCGTTCCACCCTGCAATTCGTGAAGTCGGAACGTGGCTAAGGCAGCAAGCGAGCAAAGAAGTAGCTTGGGCCAAGGTCGAGACCGGTGATCGCCTGTTGACGAGGCGCCGGCCTAGGAAGATAAGAGTTCTTCTCAGCGGTACACCGCAGAATCAAAAAACTTGCCCCTGAAGGTCAAGGCGATTAGGCGCCCTTGAAGGTAAGAGACGAATTCCGCAAGGAATGTGGTTGGTTGGAATCTCCCACGAGGTAAACCTTGAATACGATATGTCCCGTCACCTTGGAGCTACACAAGACGTTAAATCGGAAAGCCTTGGAACACCACGCAGCGATGCGTGGCGTTTTTCATTTTTATGGGTCTTTCCCCCGGTTACTTATGTAATTCCCTTGTTTCTAGCGCCAAAAAAGCATTGTGGATTAGCTTTCCTTATGGAAAAATTAACTTGTTAAGTGAGGTAACTTACATGAAAAAGAAAAGTTTCCCATTATTGGTATTGTCCCTTCCGTTAATTCTCTGCGGATGCGGCAATCAACCGGCCCCTTCCTCTTCATCGGGTTCTGAAACGTCGAGTTCATCTTCTTCTGCTTCAAAGCCTAGCACCGCTAAGGAAGTAAGCGCGACCCAGGTCTACCATTTCGGTGAGACTTTCGGCGAAGACGAAATCACCGATACTTGGGTTTATGATGACGCTTGGTTCTATGGCGATTCGAGCAAAATCAACTATAACCTAGCGGTCATGTCCGCCATGGTCGATGGGGCCTCTTATTCTAATGAGAAAGACGAGACCGGCACTAAGATCGCTGGATTGCTCGACCAAATGGGCTTCTCGAATATCCAAAAGAACAAATATTATTCCGAAGGCATTTTCCTAGATGACTCCATGGGTGCGATCATGGGCAAGAAGAAACTCGTCGATCCGAGTGGCAAAGAATACACCCTTCTCGCTTTATTCACCCGTAACGCCGGTTATGAGAATGAATGGACCGGTAACTTCAACGTTGGGGAAAGTGGCCTCCACGCAGGTTTCAAGCACGCCAGAGACGAAGTTCTCCGCTTCATGAAGAATTACATCGACGTCAATAAAGTAACCGGCGACGTTAAGATTTGGGGTGCCGGATATAGCCGTGGGGCCGCCACCATGAATTTGGTAGGTGGTTTCTTAGGTGAAAGCACCAACTATTTCGGCAATGGAATTGCCTATGCCCCTAAGGATCTCTATGTCTATACCATCGGCACTCCTAGGACCATCCCCACCGAAATCTCCAAAGTCAGCGCCTTAAGCGTCGAAGCCGCTAGAGGCGAAGGCTATTCCGATACCGCCGGGGACGTCTTTACCTATACCGGGGAAGGGCAAATCAATCCTCTCGACGAGAAATATAACTACATCCATAACTTCACGGCCGTTGGCGATTATGTTGCCAAGATGCCGCCTGAGGCTTGGGGATTTACCCGTTATGGCAAGACTGAAAATATCGTTTATGGCGAAGAAAGCATGCGGGAAGCCTTAAAGAAATATAGCACTGACGTAGCTGAAGAGTTCGTGGACAAGAACTATGACACCGAGATCTCCAAGAAAGGCTTCGATTTCAAGACCTTATCCATCGTCGACCTCGACGAGAAACAAACTCCCGACGCGATGAGCGAAGAACGCATCGGTAACCTATTGTCCATCGCCGGATCCCGTCAAGCTTTTACCGAAGAAGGCTACGATAAGATCCTAGGTGCGGCCGGTTCGATAATCGGAACCGATTTGCAGAGTTTCATTGATGTCCTGAAAGGCAATACCGCCACCCTCATCAAAGCCGGTGCCCTCAATTATTTCGCCCATGTCGCCGAAGTTACCGAACTTAGCGACGCCGAGGCCATCGCCACCGTTGTTGCCGCCATCATGGGCAAAACGGGCGAAGAAGCTAAGGCTTATACCGACCAGCAATTCTTGGCCGATCTCCTTGATTACGTGATCAATGATTACCAAAGCAAGGAAGAAGGCCAGAAGCGCATCGACGTCATCCTTGGGCTCATCCCCGATTTATTCGGAAAGATCGTAAAAGATCTTTTGGAATATGCCAAGACCAAAGAAATGGCCCCGAAGACCTTTGATGAGTTATTGCTCCTTCTTTCTAGTTTCATCACTGACAACAAAGAAGATCCCGTCATTAATGGCTTAATCGATATGTTGGTTGCCTTGATCCCAGAAAAATATGACACGTATCTTGGCATTTTGACCGGCTTAACCCATAAGAACTACGATGATCCCGCTCTTTATCCGGATAGGAATAGCAAGAACAAAGCTATTATCCTTGATACTTTAGAGGCCTTCGTTATCGGCACCTTCGACGAAGAAGGAAAGCAGGATATCCCGGCATATCAAGTCCGTTATACCATGATTATGCTTAGCGGTGTGGCTTTAGGCGATTCGATGAAACTACATAATCTTTTGATGAATGGCACCATGGATAGCGAGGGCAACGTAGTCGTCAATGAACCGGTGGCCTTAAGCGTCCTAGTTGAGGACATCCTTAAATTAGCTATGCCCAAAGATGAAGAAGGCGTCATCTCAACCATTAAGGCCGAGGCCGATAAAGCCTTGGTTGAACTCCTAGAGAAAGCCAGGAACGAATCCATTGGCCGTTATATCGATATCATTGAAGAAGAACCCGCCAAACTTAGGGAAGCTCTCTTCGCAGCCTTGTTTGGGAAATCGGAAGTCTATGATTTCACCACCGAAGTCAATAACGCCGTCGACTTCATCACGACTATGAAATTCGTCGCCCCTGCCCATTTCCACGAACTCTACGTGTCTTATCTAAAATCGAAAGTGGTGGCCTAATTAACCATCATAGATAGAAGCAAGAGCCAAC
>CAMOQM010000035.1 GCA_946622925.1 uncultured Caryophanales bacterium
AGGTAATCTAATATCTCATCAAAAGGAATAGGTTTAGCTTCGCCTGGACGAAGGACTAAATCGGCATTATGGCAAAAAGGACAACGGAAAGGGCAACCCGCCATAAAAAGGGTTGTGGTGATGTTGTCATCATAATCAAGCAAAGATAGTTTTTCCCAACCTACGAAATCCATATATCATTCCCCTCCTTGTGATGAAGCCTCTTGCGAAGAAGATTGTTCTTGGGCAGGAATCAATTCTTCAAGGCGCTTCAACAAATCGTCGATTTTGCCCCAATCGATCTCGGAATAACCTTCTAGGGCAGGTAAATCAACGTTATCGATGCCCGTTATCGGCATCTGCATATCCATCGTTAAATGAACGGGATCGATATAAGAAGCTAGGCCTTCAATGTATTTAGAGAAATCGATATCCATGCCTAGCTTCAAATCGAATCTCGTCACTTTTTCTTTGGCGAGGTTGTAATAAAAGGAAAGGTTGGAAGGATCAAGGTTAGGGAAGTATTTATCGATGTCTTCGGGAATAGTTTGGTCGGGGGCATACACCCCGACTAAACGTTCAATCGAATCCAAGGTAATTTGAAAACTAATCTTTAAGGTATCGCTATCGAAGGGTTCTAAATCTAGGAATGGATCAAGGGCCTCAAAATCAACCGCCCCTAATAACAAAGAAGGAAGGTCGGAAATCGGCAATGGGATATCTGGATCATATTCGGAAGCATTGGCAAAGGGCTTAACGACCTTAATCTTCTTTGGTAAATATTCATCCACGATGCTAAAGACCGAGGTCCGTTCAACGTCGCTAGTGTCGACATATAGATCCCCATCCTTCATATAGGTATCGATTGTGGATTTGGCGATAGTGGTCGTATTGGTGGTTTTCCCTTTTGTTGTGGAGTAAGTCAGTTCATCGAAATAGAAAGAACCGGTGAAAGCCAAATATTGATAGAATCCCGGATCGAAAAGATCCGAAAGCACGGTTGGCATCTTATCTAAGGAAATATTCGCGGATAATCCATCCACCTTTCCCTTATATCTAGTCGATTCTCCAGAAAAATGGGTGGTTAGATCATAGGTTAGGTTGCCTTTGCCCTCAATCCTTCTTCCTGCATGAAAAGGCTCTTCGGAAGAAAGGCTAGAAGAGGAAGAAGACGAACTTGAAGAGGAAGAGGTTCCGCCGCAAGACGCTAGAATCACTGGGAGGGTTAATAACCAAACCTTTTTCTGCATGGCATTACTTTACCATAAGCGCCTACCAAAGAGAAAAACAACCAAATGGTTGATTTTCAGTTGCTGTCATTTCTTGCCTTTATGAGAATAGGGTAATATCGGCCAAAGAAAACGTTCGTATTGATATCCGCTTTCATTTTCCGCGGGTTTCTTTAACGAGCCCTTTGATATCGGATTCTTTATAGCCAACGCTTTTGGCCCACTTTTGAGCTTTATCAAGAGAAAATCTGAAGTCCTCTTCTATAGGAATGGCAATAGGCTTGAGCACAATAAAACCGTCTTCGCAAAAGGCCGCGAGCTTAGAACCCGGCTCTAAACATAAACTTTCTCTCATGTCATTTGGTATGACGATTTGTCCTTTTGTAGACATGGTTATAACTTGGACTGGCATGGCAATTATCTCTTGTAAGAAAATCTTACCTCTTTGACTAGCAAAAGCCAATTCCGCCCAAAAAAAGCCCCTTCCCCGGAAGCCCATGGAAAGAGGCGTAAGTTAGATTATTCTTAGATCAACGCTTCGTAATGGTAGAGCACCGATTCTCCGAAAGTCGATTTAATATAGTTTTCGACTCGCTTATCGGCGAATGCCTCAACTATAGCTTTGGCCTTCTTCGAATCTTTATCGGCAGCCCTAAAAGCAACCCCGTTGGCTCTTAAACTTAAGGTAGCTTCATCAACCTTCTCGCCGAAGACGATACGCTTAGCATAATCTTCGCCTAGTCCCGTCAAGGCGGCATTGCCTGGTAAGACACCGAAGTTATAGTCGCCTAAGGCAATGGCAAGATTGCTTTCTTGGATGCAGGTCAGGCTGCAATCTTTATAGGCGTCGGCGAAGGTTACCTGGCTATTAGGCTTATCCACCAAGAAATGTTTGAATTCGCCGCCTTCATAGCATTCAGCCGAGATTTCCTTGATGACACCATTGTCTTTTAGCATCAATAAGGCTCTTTCGATGTTGGAGATATCGTTAACTATTTCGATCTTATCACCATTAGCTAAAGTCTTATGATTCAAGTCGCTAGCATACAAACAAAGTTTCTCATAATGACACTTAACCACCATGGTTAGCTGGGCGTCTTTGCTAGCTTCGGCATTATAAGTATTTAGATAGGGCGTGTGTTGGAAATAGTTAGCGTCATATTCACCTCTAGCCACGGCGGGATTTTGTAAGGTCCATTCAAGTTCCCTGACTTCTAGGGTATAACCTTTTTCTTTTAATACCGGCGCCACGGCCTCTTTTAAAATCTTGGCGTGGGGAAGTTCGCTGGCGGCTATCGTGATGGTGTTTTCGGCGTTACCGCCTCCGCAGGCGACTAAGCCAGCGGCCACTAACGGAAATAACAAGATTATCTTTTTCATTTTGCAATCCTCCTTTTATCAGTCCTCTTAGCGAGGAATAATCCTAATTCCTGAATAACTTGGACCACCGCTACGATAAGGAGCAAGATGACCCAAATATCGGGTTTGGATAAGTAATTCATGGGTGAGCTATGGTAGACGCTATAGGCTTTAGCAATAAGTCCGCCCGCTCCGAAATCATAGGCGAAGGCCGTATATCCTAAGATGGAGATGGTCGATAACGCCACGCCTAATAGCAATGATGGCCTAGCTTCTTTCAATAAGACTTTAAGAATGATCTGTAACGAAGATGCCCCCATGCTTTTGGCGGCTTCCACCACCCCTTGATCAACTTCGTTAAGGCTCGTTTCAACAACACGGGCCACATAGGCAAAGGAAGCGAAGAACAAGGGGATGATCATCGTATACCAATCCCCGGTGGCCCTGCCAAATACACCTCTGGTCAATGGAATCAAGACGATGATTAAGATTAAGCAAGGGATAGAACGTAAAACGTTTACGATGGTGCCTAAGATGAGATTAATGACCCGATTAGGACGCAACCCTTTCTTTCCGGTGTTATATAGCAATATTCCTAGAGGCAAACCCACTAGATAGGCAAGCGCGGCCGAGATTAGGGTCATCCCGGCGGTTTCGGCGACCGCGATTCCGAATTCATTCCAATCCATTTGACTTCACCTCCTCAAATTCGACGTTATGGAGCTTTAGATATTTCTTAAGCTTCTCTCTTTCTTTTAAGTCCTTAGGCCGTTTGATAACGGTTTGACCATAGACCTTGCCATCGATGACTTTGGTTGAGGCATAGACGATGGAGACGAGGATCGAACAATCCTGAACGATATTGGCGATGATTGGTTCATCGGTATTGCCGTCGAAGAGCAAACGGATGAAATGATGCTCGTTAAGATCGGTGGTCACATGGTCGGCATAGATTAAGGACCTAGCGATATCGGTCTTAGGAGAAAGGAAGACGTCAGATAAATCTCCGGATTCCACCAGTTTAGCTTGGTCAAGGATCGCCACCTTATTGCAGACACTTTCGATAACGCCAAGCTGGTGGGAGATCATGATGATGGTGATTCCCAAATCACGGTTTAATTCCTTGAGCAAACTTAATATCGATTGGGTGGTCTCTGGGTCGAGGGCGCTGGTGGCTTCATCGGATAAAATGACTTCCGGTTCTAAGGCGAGGGCCCTAGCGATGGCCACCCTTTGTTTCTGTCCGCCACTAAGGCTGCTAGGATAGGCCTCGGCCTTTTCTTCTAAGCCCACGCGACGCAAACAAGACAAGGCTTTTTCGCGCCTAATCTTCTTATCTTTGACCTTGGCAATTTCCAGGGCTAACTCCACATTTCCCAAAACATTTCTTTGTTCTAAAAGATTGAATTGTTGGAAAATCATGGCGATTTTGCGCCTTTTTGCGCTGGAAATGCGGGTTTTATTATCACAAAGGAGTTCCCCTTGATAATAAATGGAACCGCCATCGGGAATCTCTAATCCATTGATGCAACGCACCAAGGTCGACTTCCCGGCCCCGCTAAGTCCGAGGACCCCAAAGATATCGCCTTTTTCGACGGATAAAGAAACCTCGTCGAGGATCTTCTTACCACCAAAGCTCTTGGTTAGTTTGACGATTTCTAACTCGGGCATAACCCTCCTTTCCGGAGAGGGCTAAATAAATAAAACGCCTCTCCTTGCTTTCAAGGACGAGACGCATTCCCGTGATACCACCTTGATTCGCTCTTACCTCACGATAAGGGCCTTACTGGGTACGCCAAGTGGATATACCCTTGAGCTTTGACGGGCTCTCCCGGCCAAGACTACATATCGCCCTGGCGGCTCTAGGGCCATGTTCGGTTCGTCTTTGCCTTTCCTCTTTCAGCCAATGGAGGAATTCTCTACTAGGCCAGGTTCGAACTTACTCTTCCCTTTCGTTGCCGATGGC
Source organism: uncultured Caryophanales bacterium (assembly GCA_946622925.1). Taxonomy (GTDB): domain Bacteria; phylum Bacillota_I; class Bacilli_A; order RFN20; family CAG-826; genus Alloenteromonas. The sequence goes on from CAMOQM010000035.1 coordinate 4,534, forward strand.
ACAATGATACCCGTCTTTCAGCCTTTGTCAATCGGCCGATTTTTTCTTATTTCCTCTCTATTTGTTTTACCTTCTTTCCCCTATAATTTCCCTCGAGGAAAAACCATGAGCAGAGCAGATACCATTTTCATAGAAAATATGCGGGAAATCCTAGACAAGGGATTCTCCGATAAAGACCTACCCGTCCGCCCCAAATGGGACGATGGGACCCCCGCCCATACCATCAAGCGTTTTGGTATCGTAAACCGTTACGATTTACAAGAGGAATTGCCGATCCTAACCATTAGACGGACCGCTTTTAAGTCGGCCTTAGACGAGATTCTTTGGATTTGGCAAAAGAAATCCAATAACATCCACGACCTCCATTCCCATATTTGGGATTCCTGGGCCGATGAAAATGGCTCCATTGGGAAAGCTTATGGCTATCAATTAGGCAAGAAAGCCATCTATCCCGAAGGCGAATTCGATCAGGTCGACCGCGTCCTTTACGATTTAAAGCACAATCCTTCTTCCAGGCGCATCATGACCAATATCTATAATTTCGAAGATCTCCATGAGATGAATCTTTATCCCTGCGCCTACTCCATGACCTTCAATGTCACTGGGGATACCCTTAACGGCATCTTAAACCAACGTTCCAACGATATGCTGACCGCGAATAACTGGAACGTTCTCCAATATGCCTTGCTATTAATGATGTTTGCCCAAGTCTCCGGATTAAAGGCCGGAACCTTAGTCCACGTCATCGCCGATGCCCATATTTACGATAGACACGTCCCTTTGGTGGAAAAAGTAATCGCTAAGCCTCAACACAAAGCCCCTAAGTTATGGATGAATCCCGATATTAAGGATTTCTATGACTTTAAGTTAGAGGACTTCAAGCTCATCGATTATGAATATGAAACCCTCGAGGAAAAGATTCCGGTCGCCGTATGAAACTTATATCCATATTAAATTGTGATAAAAACTATGGCATAGGCAAACGTAATGGTTTGCTTTTCGTCCAACCAAAGGATATGGCCTTCTTCCGTTCCACCACCTCCGGCCATACCGTCGCCATGGGGGAGAACACCCTTTTATCATTCCCTGGTTCTAAACCCTTACCCAAACGCACCAACATCGTCTTATCTCAAGACCCCACCAAAAACTATGAAGGCGTCATTAATGTCCATACCTTCGAAGACTTCATTAAAGCCATTAACGAAAAGCTAAATAGCGATGACGTGTATGTGATTGGCGGAGCTTCCATCTACCGTCAGATGCTTCCTTATGTCGATGAAGTCCTCCTTACCAAAATCGACGCCGACGGCGGAGCTGAGGTATTCTTCGTCAATATCGACGAGGATCCTAACTTCGAACTAGTCGAGCAAAGCGAGCCAATTGAAGATAACGGCAACCTGATAAAGTTCTGTCGTTACCTAAACCATAATAAGAAACCGCTAATCTAATTTAGGCAGGGACAAAACCCTGCTTTTTCTTTAACGGTTTCCAAATTATCTAGAGAGAAAAAGTTAGATAAAATCGCTATTTTCCCCTTCTATTTTCTTATAGAAAATTTAGCTTAGTTAATTGGTTAACATATTTAACGAATAGCCAAAAAAGAGTCGATGTACACAAATAATTATTAACATTTTTTGTTAACTAAATTATATTTGGAAACATGGGAAAAACCAAAAAGAGCAAAGCCTCCATATACGATATAGCCCAAGCGGTTGGAGTATCCCCGGCGGCGGTTAGTTATGTAATAAACGGAAAAGATAAAGTTTCGGAGAAAACCAAGGCCAAAATCCTTTCCGCTATGGCGGAGATGGGATACGTGGTAAATCAAACCGCGGTCAGCCTTTCTAGAGGAAAGAGCTCACTGGTTGGTGTGTGCTTCCCACTTAATTCATCTTCCCTGGTTTTTTCCGATAACCCTTTCTATTCCGAATTCTTAGCAAACTTCGAAAAAGAGATCTCCAAAAACGGCTATGACACCATCATCGGTTACCTCCAAACTCCCCAAGACTTTGAACGGTGGATCGTTTCCCGTGGCCTCGATGGTTTGGTCTTGTTCGGATTATATAGCCCCGAAATCTTCAAAATCATTTTGGCTCACAAGGTCCCCTTCATCCTAACCGACTTCTACGATCCTGAATTTAAAGCCTCATCCATCCGTATCGACGACGAAAAGGGCGGCTATCTAGCGGGCAAGCATCTAATTGAACTTGGCCATAAGAATATCGCTTTCATCGGTGGGCCGGTCGAAGCTTCCAAAGTCGACTCTAAACGTCTAGAAGGCTTAAACGCGGCTTTAAAGGAAGTTGGCCTAAGCTGCGCCTTGCATTTAGAAGCCCCCACCACTTTCGATGGAGGCTATAACGCCGCCACCGTCTTAAAAGAACATCCAGAAATAACAGCCGTATTCTGCGGCTCCGATATCGTGGCCATCGGTTTGATGCGCCATGCCCAAGAACTACAAGTGTCAATTCCCGACGACCTTTCCGTCATTGGCTTCGATGATTTGCAAGCCTGCACCTATGTCTATCCGGCCTTAACCACCATTAGACAAAATATCCCCCTTAAGGGCCAGCTTGCCGCCGATAATTTGTTGAAGGCCATGAAGGGGGAAATCAATCCCGATCCCCAAACCTTAACCCCGACCCTCGTAGTCAGGAACTCAACTTCCAAACCGCGTTTCTAGTAAGCGCTTACATCAAGTTTAAGTTAACAATACCTATGCAAATACAATGTATTTGTATTAACAGTTTAGTTAACCGCTTAACAAAAAAGTCTTGTAAACCGCTTAACCAAAGCAATATTCTTAAAGGCAAGAGGATATTGTTATGCGAAAAACAACTTTCCAATTGCTCTCACTTATGTTGGCCCTCGGGCTTTGCTCTTGCGGTGGCAATAACCCCACTCCAAGTTCATCCGATTCTTCGTTAGATCCTTCTAGCTCCCAGAGTTCATCCCAAGATGTTCCCCAAATCGATCCCGAAGTCGTAATCACCCCGACTAACGAAGTAAATTCCACCACCTTAAAAACCTATGATGGCCCAACTTTGATGCAGAGCTCCTCCGAAGTCGGCGTCAAAGTCGAAGGAAAGCCCTTATTCGTATATGAGACCTTAGTTAACCATAACCGCGTTTTCTCTTGGGTCGCCCCCACCACGAAAACCGCCGCGGTCATTTTCGATTTCCAAGGCAAAGTCCATGTCGAAGTCGAGATCGCCAATCCTAAATCCGCCATCGAAAAAGCCTCGGTCCGCCCTTCCGCTTATGCCATTCCTACTTCCATAAACGGGAAAACCATCAGCTTTGACTTAACTTCTCCTGGCAACTATGTCCTTGAATATAATGACGACCCCACCACCGCCGTCCATATATTCGCTAACCCCATCGAAACCGATTTACCGGATTTAAATAACCCCGATTTGATCTATGTCGGTCCTGGCGTTTATGACGCTGGCGCCTTCCCCATTAAGGACAACACCCAAATCTATTTAGCCGGTGGAAGCTATGTCTATGGCCAATTCTCCGCCGAAGGGGCGAAGAACGTTAAAATCTTCGGCCGTGGCATCGTTTCCGGTTCTATCTATAGCCGTGCCTCCAGCAACGAATACAAAATTCCCGTCGTTATGCGTGAAGTCACTGGCTTAACCATCAAAGACGTCGCTTTCTTCGATCCCGCCGGTTGGGCCCTCCATCTTTGGAAGTGCCAAAAC
>CAMOQM010000036.1 GCA_946622925.1 uncultured Caryophanales bacterium
CCATACTTGTTTCTCCGGTGGCTTTAATTTGGCGGATGAATATATCAACGCCGAAGTCAGGTTCGGCCATTGGAAGGATAATGCTATCTTGCTTAAGGGCAAGGCCGTCACCAATTTCACCATGATGTTCCTTGCTAACTGGGTCACCTTCTTCGACATTAACGAAGATATCGATAAGGCCTATTACGATTCCTCGACTTTCATTGAGGAAATCGGAGGTTATCCTAAATCGGAAGGCTTCGTCCAGCCTTATGGCGATTTGCCTTTCGATAAGGAAGCCATCGGCGAAAACGTCTATACGTCGTTGCTAAATAGGGCTAATAAATACGTTTATATAACCACCCCATATTTGGTCATCGATTCGGAGATGGAAAACGCCTTGGTCAATGCCGCGAAGCGGGGCGTGGATGTAAGGCTATTAACCCCCCATATCCCCGATAAGAACGCGGTCTTCCACTTAACCCGTTCCTTCTATGGCAAGCTTATGAGAGCCGGGGTCAAGGTCTATGAATATACCCCGGGTTTTGTCCATGAGAAGACCTTCATTTGCGATGATATCATGGCCACCTGCGGCACCATCAACCTAGATTATCGTTCCCTCTTCCTCCACCTTGAATGTGGTACTTTCATGGTCGATACCCCATGTATCAAGGATATGAAAGCTGACTATTTGGATACTTTGTCCTTATCGCGGCAAATCCAAATGGAAGATTGGAATCGGTGGAGAGAGAAAAACTATTTCTTCTGGATGACCTTAAGGTTACTTGGGCCTTTCCTATGATGTTGGAGCGGATATGAATATATTTTCTAGATTTGGTTGCAGAGTCTATCAAGGGATCATGTTCTTGGCCGCCAAGGCCTTGGACTTCTCACCCCGGGAAATCATCTCGGGCAATTTCGCTCCGGAAGAACTAGCTAAGAAGTTGTCTCTCCATCATGCCTCCCGCCCCTTCGTATTAATCGATCCTTTTATCGAGAAAAGCGGCATGGCCGAACCGATTATTTCAAGTTTATCTAGTGAAGGGATGAAGGTCGTTACTTATTCCGATATCGTGCCTAACCCAACCGTGGATTCGGTAGAAAAAGCGAGCGATAAATACGTGGCCTTCCTTTGCGATTGTTTAATCGCCATTGGGGGCGGCTCGACCATCGATACCGCTAAAGCGGTGGCCATTAAAGTTGCTTATCCCAATAAAAAGCTTTCCGATTTCAAAGGGGTGCTTAAGGTTCACCGTAAGTTGCCTATATTAATTGCGATTCCTACCACCGCCGGGACGGGTTCGGAAGTGACTTTAGCGACCGTAGTAGTGGATTCTAAAAAGAAAGATAAATTCGCCATCGAAGACCCTAAACTCATCCCTTCGACCGCGGTTTTCTATCCTAAACTCCTTAGCGAACTTCCGCCTTCATTGATTGCTTCCACTGGAATGGACGCCTTTACCCACGCCATCGAATCTTATATTGGCAAAAGCAACGTCAAGCAAACCAAAGAAGATGCCTTGAAGGCCATGGTCTTAATCCATCGCTATCTGCTTAAATTCCAAAGCGAAAGCAAAAACGAAGCCTATGCCTTAGATATGCTTGAGGCCTCTTATCTAGCCGGACGGGCCTTTACGCGGGCTTATGTTGGCTATGTCCACGCCTTAGCCCATGCTTTAGGCGGCGAATATAATGTGGGGCACGGCTATGCTAATGCGATCCTCCTTCCTTATGTTTTGCGTTCCTATGGCAAAAGCATCGAAACCAAATTAGCGGAGATTTCCGATCGTTTAGAACTTGTCCCTAAGTCCTATAGTAAAGATGAAAAAGCCCGGAATTTCCTAGCTTATCTAGATAATTTGCTTTTGAAACTAGGTTTGCCCGATAGCTTTGATGGATTAATTAAGGAAGAAGATGTCCCTAAACTTGCTATCCACGCTTCCAAAGAAGGCAATCCCCTTTATCCCGTTCCGAAAGAAATGGGGGCCAGAGAGCTTGCCGAGATATTAAGAAAAGCCGATAAAAGCCTAAGGAGGCCAAAATGATCTTCCATACCGACACCCTTTATGATGCCAATTTCCTAACCTTCACCAATTCCAAGGGACTAAGCCTTACCTTGTGCAATGTGGGGGCGAGCCTTTACGCTTGCAAATTCAATGGGCGCATCATGAACATGACTCCCGAAAGTAAAAAGGCTTTCATCGCCGATAAGAGCCATTATTATGGCCAGATCATCGGTCCTTTGGCCGTAAGATATCGCAAAGGGGAATATAAAGCCGGCAATAAGACTTATCGCTTTACCCCCAATGAAAATGGCAATGCATTGCATTCTTCCAAAAATAACTATGGTTTCCTTCCCTTTACTAGCAACGTAAAGATAGAATCCGAATATACCAAGGTCGTCTTTACCGCCACTTCGGTCATGGATAAGAAAGAAGGGGAAGACGTCGATATCGAAATAACCTATACCATCTACGAATATGAAGACCGTTTCGACCTCGACTTCAAATTGACCCCCCATGCCGACTATGTCTTAAATCCGACCACCCATATTTATTGGAACTTAGGGCAAATCGACGTTAAGCCATTAATCTTAAAGATGCCTTCCTCCTATCATCTTAGCTATGATAAGGAGCTCCTTCCTAAGAAGCGGAGGGTCAAAGTCGACGAAGTCTATGACTTTAGGCAAGGCAAAGCGGTGGGGGCTAACATCAAAGACGAGAAGCTCCAAGCCCATAAAACCCACGGTTATGACCATTTCTTCTTCCTCGATGAAGATAAGATAACCCTAGAAAGCCCAACCGTAAGGCTTACCGTGATAACCACCGGGGAAGGGCTACAGTTCTATACGGGCAATTACCCGGGCGAAAATAACAAACTATATGGCATGGATGGCCTATGCGAGATGGAGAATTCGGGACTTACCTTCGAATGCATGGACGATCCGCGTCTATATGGCCAGCCGGTCACTTTGAAAGGAACATCTTATACCCAACATAACGAATACAGATTGGAGAAATTAAAATGAAGGGGACTGATATCGAAAATTTGCTCTATTGGGCAGCCTCACGGCTAAATCTAAAGGAATTAAACCAGATTTATGTCCGTAATCTCATCTTGCGCGAATATGGCTTAAGCGCGCCTTTGCCAGGAGGCGCCGACAAAGCCTACGTTGATTCTTTGTCGCTTCCTGATGCTTTGCTTGAACCGTTTATCCAATATGGAATCGAACAAGGATTAAGCGAAAAGAAAGCCGAGGAAAAGGCCATTTATTGCTTAGGATTAGCTTCGCCCCGTCCTAGCGAAGTCGACGAGGAATTCCACAAACGTTACGAGGTTTCGCCAAAGGAGGCAACCGAATATCTTTATAAGCTCGCCCTTGATTCCTATTACGTGATGAAGACCAAGATCGATAGGAACATCCTTTTCGAAGCTAAATTCGAAGATGGACCGAGCCTCGATATCTCCATCAACCTTTCTAAACCCGAAAAGAATAACAAAGACATCGCTAAGTTAGTCGGCGCCAAGGCCAGTGGTTATCCCGCCTGTATGCTTTGCAAAGAAAACCTCGGTTATGAAGGTAACGATAAGATTCCCGCTAGGGGCACCATCCGTTTCGCCTCCTTGGATTTAGATGGTTCGAAATGGTACATCCAATATTCTCCCTATGGATATTTCGATCACCATATCATCGTCTTTACCGACGTCCACGAACCTATGAAGATTTCCCGGGCATCCATGGAACATCTTTTGACCTTCGTCGATGCCTATCCCCATATGTTCTTAGGCTCTAACGCCGACCTTCCCATCGTCGGAGGTTCCATCCTTAACCATGAACATTTCCAGGGTGGCCAAGCCAAGCTTCCTTTGCTCCGCGCCCCGAAGAAACGTGAGTTTAAGTTAGAACACGCTAAGTCAACGAGGTTATATCAACTAGATTTCTATAACACCGCCTTGTTGCTCGAAGGTAACGACAAGGAAGAAATCCTTGATATCGCCGAACAAATTAGGAAAACCTGGGCCGAGTATGATGATCCCGCGAGGGAAATCATTTCTAATGATGCCGAAGGCCGTCACTCCACGGTTACCCCCATCGCCAAAAAGGAAGGGGATAACTATAAGTTATATCTCTTGCTTCGTAATAATCGTTGCAATGAGGCTTATCCCGATGGCATCTTCCATGCCCATCCCGAATATTTCCACATCAAGAAAGAGGGAATCGGTCTTATCGAAGCCGCCGGTTTATTCATCTTACCGGCCCGTTTGGTTAGACAATCCAAAGAACTCGAAGAGGCTGTCAAGGAAGGCTTATCAAATGAAGAGATCGCCGCAAAATATCCCGAACTTGCTGACTTTGGCCAGTTTGCTTCGGCTTTAAGAGAAGGCAAATCCAAAGAGGAATACCTTGGTGAGGTTTGCCGCCATATCTTAGTCAATACCGCCACGTTCAAACCTAATGAAGATGGTAACGCTGGCTTAGAATCATTCATCAGGAGGTGCCAACTATGATCGGCAAAGAAAAAGTCGCGGCTGCCTATAAGGCCGCATTCGGAAAAGGGAAGATCCGTTATTTCTTCTCACCTGGTAGGGTGGAGATACTTGGTAACCATACCGACCATAACCATGGCATCGCCATCGCTAGCTGCATCGACCGTGGTATTACCGCCGCCGTCGAGAAAAATGACGACGGAGCCATCCAAATCGCTTCGGTCGGTTTCAAACCTTTCACTTTCTACACCGATGAACTTAAGTATAATCCCGCCGAAAAGGGTTCGACCTTAGCTTTAGCTAAAGGCGTGGCCCGCGCCATGAAAGACGCCGGCTATAAGATTGGTGGCTTCCGGGCGGCTTTAGTTAGCGATATCCAAGCAGGATCTGGTTTATCTTCTTCCGCCGCCTTTGAGTGTTTAATCGCCAAAATCCTCGATGTCTTATATAACGAAGGCAAGATGGAACCAGGCGAAATGGCTAAAATCGGCAAATTCGCCGAAAACGAATATTTCGGCAAAGCCTGTGGCTTGCTCGACCAAAGCGCGATTGCCTTCGGTGGGGGTAACCTCCTCGATTTCGATTCGCCTAATGGGGTCGATGTCACTCCTTTGCAATACCATTTGCCCTTACATTGCTTCCTTATTAATACCGGTTCTTCCCATGAAGGCTTGGACGCCCTTTATAAAGCCATCCCCGATGGCATGCGTAACGTGGCCCAAAACCTCCTTGGCGTCGATTATCTAGCCGATGCCTCCAAAGAAGATTTCTTCCAAGCCATCTCTAGGGGTAATCTCGCGGTTAAAGAATCCGATAAACTCATCGCCCAGCATTTCTATGATGAATGCGACCGCGTCAGGATGGGTCAAAAGGCCTTAAACGAAAACGATACCCTTTCCTTCATCAGGGCCCTAGCCGAGTCGCAAGTCTCCATGGCCACTTTACTCCATAACACCATGGTTCCGGGCCAATATAACCGTTCGCCCCAACAAGCCGTCGATTTGGCTACTCCCCATCTCCATGAAGGAGCCGCCAGAATGAGCGGTGGGGGATTCGCCGGCAGCGTCCTTTGCTATTGCTACGCCAAAGACGTTGAGGAATTCTCCCACTCAATGTCCGCCTTCTATGGCCAGGATAATGTCTACGAGATCGCCTTCTTAGATCACGGACCCGAAGAATTCTAATAAAAACGGAAATTGCCAATGGTTACCAAATTTAACTTCTTCGATTTCGAATTCGTCCGAGTTGGTAACTTTTGGTATTTCTTTTTCATGGCCATGCTGGCGGCCTTGTGGTTTATCTTAGATAGAATGTGCAAGGCCAAAGGCAAAGCCTGGACCGATAGATTCGTACTCGTTTTGGTTTGGCTTAACTTCGCTTTGCATATCCTAAAGCAGTTTTTCCCGGCTTATAGGCGCGAATGGCCAGATGGCTTAGCCGACTCGCTTTTCCCTAATCTTTGCGCCGCCCTTATCTTGCTCTCGCCTTTCATCGTGATGTGGGGCGGTAAGATTTGGAAGGATTATGTCTATTATCTAGGCGTGATTTCCGGCCTATTGGTCTTTATTTTGCCTACCGGGGCAATGCGTTATAACGATTTCCCGGGTGGTATCCATAATCCTGACTATGTTATTGAGACCTTACGTTTCTACGCTTGCCATACCATCCTCGTCTTAGCGGGTTATCTAATGGTGGCCAGAGGTTCCCATCAACTCGATTATCATCGGATTAAGTGGATTCCGCTTACCTTCCTTTCCTTCTTTGCTTTGGTGGGACTACATGCCATCCTTTGGGGACCGGTCTTCAAACTGGCCAAATTCCCCCATGAATGGTTAGGCGAAAACGGCGTCTTATATAATCTTAATAATGGTAATAATATATCTAACCAGTCGATGGTATTCGGACCTCAACCCGCCATCGACCCGGTGGTAAGGACCATAGCGAGGTATATCTTTATACCGGGACTACAAGTCTATTATGTTGATGGGGTTATGCACTTCACGCCGATTCTTTGGATGGCTCCGATCTTATTGATCTTAATTGCGATTCTAGGTCCAATCATGACTTATCCCTTCGATAAGCTTGATATGCGCCGGGATTTCCTTGGGTTTAAGATTCAAAGGGCCATGAGAAAGGCCAATAAAGCCGCGCATAAAAATAGGAATTAAGATACTTAAGGTCGCGGATGCGGCCTTTTATTTAATGGGCACACGGGCATATTTATGTATCTACATATGCGCGTGATTTGGTGATAAAATATCTTCAATTATCGAGGTACCCTATGGAAATCAAACGTCAAGCGGGCTTACTTCTCTCCGTCACTTCGCTCCCCGGCAAATATGGAATCGGGGATTTTGGTGAGAGTGCCTATACCTTTATCGATTTAATCAAATCCGCCGGTTTTGGATTATGGCAGATTTTGCCGCTTAATCCTCTTGGATATGGCAATTCCCCATATCAGCCTTATTCCTCTTTTGCCATCGACGAGCAATTCGCGGACTTAGACGAACTCGTCTCCTTGGGCCTATTAAGTGGCGTGGGCAAAGGACCGGTCATCGAAGGCAAGGTCAAATATGACGCCGTTAAAGAATTCAAATTAGCTAACCTTAAGCTAGCCTATGCCGAATTCTTAAAACGCGAAGATGCTCAAAAGCAACTAGAAGAGTTTAAACAATCCCATCCTTGGGTCTCCGATTGGTCGGTGTTTATGATGTTTAAACGTCGTTACCCGAGCTCTTGGAACGAATGGCCGAAAGATGCCGCTAGTTGGATCGAGACTCGTCCTGCCTTAAATAAAAAGGATAAGATGGATGCCGATTTTGAAGTCTTCGTCCAACTCGTCTTATATCGGCAGTGGCAGAAGCTCCATTCCTATGCTTTGGAAAATGGCATCAAGATCATTGGCGATATTCCTTTCTATGTTGGTTTTGACTCCGTTGACGTTTGGGCTAACCAAGATTGCTTCTTATTAGATAAGGATACCCATCTTCCTTCCTCCGTCGCCGGCGTACCTCCCGATTATTTCTCCGAAACCGGCCAAAGGTGGGGCAACCCAATTTATGATTGGGAGAAGTTAGAAAAAGACAACTTCTCCTTCGTTGAGAATCGTATCCACCTTAATGCCGAGCTCTACGATATCATCCGCCTTGATCACTTTAGGGCTTTTGATACCTATTGGCAGATTCCTGCCTCTTGCCCAACCGCGATCGATGGCAAGTGGATCGAAGCCCCCGGCTATAAGTTCTTCGATATGCTACTAGCTAAATATCCTGAACTTAGCATCATCGCTGAGGACTTAGGCGATTTACGTCCGGAAGTCCTAACTCTACGTGACCACTATAATTTCCCGGGCATGAACGTTATCCAATTCACTTTCGAGGATTGCGAACTCGCCCATAAAGGAGATTGGAATAGGGTTAACTCGGTGGCTTATCTGGATACCCATGATAATGACACCATGCTCTCCTATTTCTATTTGCTCCCCGAGCAGAAGCAGGGCGAATGGCTATTTGCCTTAGGCCAAATGGGCATTAGCTATGGCACCACACGGTATAATAATGCCCAGAAGACTTGGACAAAGCTCATGAGGCAGGAGCTGTCCAAGGTAGCTCAGGAACATGGAATCACTATCATTGACGGTAAGTGCT
>CAMOQM010000037.1 GCA_946622925.1 uncultured Caryophanales bacterium
GCCTACTTACCTACCGGCTTACGTTCCGTAACCTTAGATAGAGTAACCTCCATCCCGGCCAAAGCCTTCTATGGCCTCGTCAACCTTGAGAATGTCTCACTCTATGAGATTGCCGAAGTTGGAGACTCGGCGTTTGAAGGCTGCGTTAACTATTCCTATCGCTTATCCATGCCTTATGCCACTTCCATCGGCAATCGGGCCTTCTATGGTTGCGCCTTGCTTAATCCCGATGTCCTTGAACTTTCTAAGGAAGTTTACGTCGGCCCCGATGCCTTCTATGGCTGTGCCCAAGGCAGCAACAAAACCGTTTCTGGCAGTAAAGTTTCACAGGGCTACCACCAAGGCGAGATCGCGAGCTTAACTTTACTTGATCTACCATCCTACGAATTCGTCAAGCTCTTCCCGACGACCAAGACCATTGCCTTCGAAACCTATGAAGTAGTGCTTGATGACGTCACTTATTATGTGCCTAAGTCACTTAAGCGCATCGTCTTGCAGGGTATCACCTCGATTCCGGAGTCGATGTTCAAGGGCTTTACCTCCATTCGTGAAGTCTTCGTGCCTTCTAATCTTACCGAAGTCGGTAACAGCGCCTTCGAAGGTTGCACATCCTTGATGGGCTTAGATTCCATCTCCGTGGCCTATGACCTAACCAGGGTTAACTTGCCATCAACGGTGGTTCGCGTTGGTGACCAAGCCTTCAAAGGCTGCTCTTCCATATACGAACTTTCCGGAATCGACTACGCCACCTATATCGGCGACGAGGCGTTTGCCGATTGCTCCAATATCGAACGTTATAATGGCAGCTACCGTTACCTAAGTTTAACTAACGAAAACCGTACCTATCTTGGTAATCGAGCCTTTGCTAGTAACGCGATGACCGCCATTCTTGTGAAGCCCGGTGCAGCTACCTTAGGTAGCAATATCTTCGAAGGGGCTTCTAACTTAACCAGCTTCTATGCCAACGTCTATGCTTCTTACTTTGGTAGCGAAATCCCCGCAACTCTCAAGCGTTTAACGCTAGATTGCGATATTCCCGCCTCCGCTTTTGCCAATATGCTTAAGGGCGAAACCGAAGTTACGATCAATGGGAAGGTGGGCGATAACGCCTTCGAAGGTTGCACTGGCATCACTAGGTTAAGCGGTACCGCTACCTCAATTGGTGAGGGAGCTTTCCGGGGTTGCGAGAACTTAAAGCGCATCAATCAGCTTAAGGTGACCGCCATCGGGGATTATGCTTTCCAGGGTTGCTCATCATTAATTGACGTTCCTTGTAACACCGAACTTCTTACTATCGGTAATTATGCCTTCCAAGGCTGTTCCGCCATCATCTCTGTCACATTAGGCAATAATGTCCAGACCGTCGGCGACTACGCCTTCGATGGCTGTAGTGGCTTAGTGCTATTCGCCGAAACTAGTGCCGAGGTCAGCTATGGCAAATCCATCCTAAGCAACGCCTCTAGGCTAAAGTACCTCACATTGCAACGCGCTGGCGATTTCATCTCGCTATTTGGCAATTCCAGCGACACCGATTCCTATTACGGTATCTATAGGGATGGTAAATATATCCAAATTCCGTACACCTTAGAACGTATCGACTATGCTTCCTCTACCCTTACCGAAGGTTTATTCAAAGACCTCATCAGTTTGATCACGGTGCGTCTTTCCGGCGAAGTCACCGATGTACCTGCCTATGCCTTCTATGGCTGCTCGTCACTAGAAAACATCATGGGACTAGAGACCTTCCAGCGTATCGGTGACTATGCCTTCTATGGCTGTGAGGACCTACGTGCCTTCTCTGACTATTATTCCAAGGTCTATAACCGCACTGCCACTACGAACTTCATGCAGGTCGAATCCATCGGCGCCCATGCCTTCCAAGGCGTTAGGAATATGCCGAATATCTTCGACTTCTCCTATCTAAAGAGCATTGGCGACTATGCGTTTGAAGGTTCGGGACTAAGCCGGATAACCATTAACCCGTCTACTCAACTTGGCATCGGTGTCCTCAAGGATTGTCCTATCCATGAACTGGTTTTAAACGCTATTCCCGAAGGCGGGTTACCTTATCTATTCGATGGCAACGAAGCTTCGGAGATCAATAGTTCCGCCACCTTACAAAACGGCGTGACTTACTATTTCCCCTCCATTGCCGTATTAAGAGTCAACGTCTCTTCCATCCCCGAACACTGCTTCGAGAACCTAAAGACGGTCCAGGAATGGGATATCAAAGGCGTTAAGAGCATCGGAGCCTATGCCTTTGCTGGCTTTAGAAACGCCGATATCCAACACTATGGCACGACCCTAAGGGAAGAAGACTTCAGCGAAGTCACCTCCATTGGCGATTACGCTTTCGCGGACTCCGATATTTATACTAGCGACCTTAGCAATGTTTCTTCTCTTGGACGCGGTATCTTCCAAGGCCAAAACATTTATGCTTTGTCCATCGGCAATCTGCCAGAAGCCGGTCTTGCTAGCCTATTTGGCGTAGTCCAAGAACCTAGCTTCGAGCATTACAGTGTTAACGTCGGTGGAACGGATTATTTCATCCCCACCAACTTCCAGGCCATTGTCTTTAACGGCAACAAGTTGCCTGATAGTGCCTTCGCGGGCTTCCAATCCCTGAAGTATTTCGGAGATAACGGCCAAAGAGGTGTGGTGGTTATTCCTTCTACCATTGCCGAGGTCGGAACCAATGCCTTTGCCGGCACTTCCTTCGATACGCTTAAGGTCAGCAAGGCCACGACTTTGGCTAATAGTGCTTTCGCGGGTGCCTCCTTCACCTCGTTTGAGTATAACGGGCAACTAACCGCCACCGTGCTCGATGAACTATTTGGGGCGGAAGGCAAGACCAAATTAAAGAGCCTCACCTTCAATGAAGTAAGCTCCATCCCGGCTTATTGCTTCGCTAACTTTAACCTCACTAGCCTTACCCTCAACGGCGAGATCACCTATTTCGGTGACTATGCCTTCTATGGAGCCTCCATCTTCAACCTTACCTTTGGCAATGGTTCGCCGTTTAAAGAAGGCAACCATGTCACCTATGTCGGCGACTATTCCTTGAATAATGGCTACTTCAGCGATATCTATCTAGGTTCTGAGCTAACTCACCTTGGTAATTATGCCTTCGGTTGGGGTTTAGCCATCCACTTCAATAGCGCGATCTTCGCCTCTTACACCCCGACGGCCATCCTCTATAGGTCTTATATAGTGGATGTCTATGTGGAAGGAGGTCTAGGCAACGTCAATTATGCCAAGCTCATCTATGGCGATGGCGAGACTTTGCCTGATGAAGTTAGGGAAGGCTATGACCATAACTATGTCCATGATTACTCCCTCCACGTTAATGGCAATGCCTCATCTATCGCGGATAATCGCTTCAAAGGCGACGAACACCTCGATGGTATCTACTTCGAGAATCCAATCCTTTCCATCGGCGACAATGCCTTCGATGGCTGTAAGGGCTTATGTTCCTTCAATGGAGTCAATATCCTTGAAAGGGAAATTAACCTCGATGCTAACTTAACTAGCATTGGGGCCTATGCCTTCCGTGGCACGCAGCTACGAACCATCAACTTCAATGGCGGCAATCCAACTTTAGGTGAAGGGGCGTTCTTAGGCTCGACCATAGTTAGCGTCAATGGGTGTGAGAATTTGGCCACGATCTCGGCCCATGCCTTCGAAAAGACCCAGATCAACCATATCGATAAGCTCACCAATTTGGTAACCATCGGTGATTATGCCTTCTATGACCTTAACGTCTTTAGTCGGCCTAGCTTCGATGTGGGCGATAAGTTAGCCTATATCGGCAGGGAAGCCTTCTATCTCACCAATGTGGAATACATCTATATCCCCGCTAGCGTCACCACTATCGGGGTCGCGGCCTTCTGGACCGCCCACCAAGTCGATGTGGAAATAGAGCAAAGCCAGCAACCCTCAGGTTGGGTTGATTGGGCCGGCGACTCTAACATGGTCCACGTCAATTGGGGCGTTACTCGTTAATTAGATGGCTCTGTAACTTCTGATGGGGTAGAAAGTGGTTATCAGGAAAACAACCGACCAAAGCTGTAACCTCATTAGAGCCGAGCGATAGCCGGCCGAAAGGGCGTCTTTCTGAACTGTACCCCAAAGTCTGGACTGATATCAGTCTAAGGCTGGAGGGTATTTTTCATGAAATGGTCGTTTGAGCAGAAACTTGCGTGGGTCAAGGCGGATCTGGCCAGGGAATTCGTCTCGATCCCAAAAGGGTTTACAGGAACCCTCAAGAGGTGGCACGGCAAATTAAACGCATGGGCCCATTAGGAAAAAGGTGTTAAACCCCGCAAATCACGATTTAATCCCTTGAAAATGAGGGTCATAGACCCTTAATCGAGGCTTTTATAATATTCCTCTAGTTTTTCTTTGGCCCTAACATAATAAGGTTCAAGAGATTTATCGAAATGCTTGCCCATGCCATCCATAATGATGGAGTTAGCTTGTTCAAAGGACATCCTTTCTTTATAGACGCGTTTAGAGACCAAGGCATCATAAACGTCAGCAATCGCCATGATACGAGCTTCATAGGGAATCTCTTCCCCTTTTAAACCCTTTGGATAGCCTGAGCCATCCCATCTTTCATGGTGATAATGGGCGACGTTGATGGCGATTTGATAGAATTCTTTGTCATCGGTGCCATCTAGGATTTGTTTGACAATCCTTGCTCCTTCCGCGGCATGGGTTTTCATGATGGCGAATTCTTCTGGGGTGTATTTACCGGGTTTTCTTAATATCGCGTCATCGACGGTTATTTTCCCTAAATCATGCATAGGAGCGGCCTTGATCATGGCCTTGCAGAAGGATTCGGATAAATGGAGGTTAGGATCTTTCTTCATCTCATCAACGAGGATACGGACGCAGTCGCTGGTCCTTTTAATGTGGCCACCGGTGGAGTTGTCCCTACCTTCGACCATGGTAGCCATGCCTAGGACTAACTTATCGTGCATTTCGACGATACTGGCGGTTTTCTTTTTAACTTCTTCTTCGAGCTGGTTGTTATAGTTTTTGATAAGCTCGATATATTGTTGGTTAGCGGTATCGTCGGTTATAAAGAATTGATAGCCGCGGTGGGCGTGGCCGATATGCCCGATTTCTAATAATCCGATTTGGACTAAATAAACCTTGTCGCCTTTATGAATATATTGGATATCGTTTTCTTTGTTTTCTTCATAGGCCTTTATCCAAGGTAAGAATGTTTCGTTTGCCCAAGGGCTTTGTTTATCAACCACTAAATCTTTTAGTTCAGGAATCATCTCATTGGCGGTTTCATTGCTATCTAGATATTTCATCTTATGGTCAAAGGAGACAAAGCCGGTATTGCCTTTTTGGACCAAGGCATCAGTAACCGAATCAGAAGCATCGTATAAGCGTAATCTTGAAGCGATGATTAAGTAGATAACCACCCCAAGGTTATAGGTGGCGGGTAAGATTTCGACCTTAGAGGTTATGATCCGACTTCCAAAGAACCCAAAGACGGCGATAGTAACTGCTAAAACGATGAGGCCAAGGATGGTTCTTGAGACGTGCTTCTTCTTAACGAAACTATAAATTATGATAAAGATGGTGAAGGCATAATAAAGGGCGACCATCACATAGAAGACGGTATGCATGAAGCCATATTGCTTATTGGTGATATAAGAGGCTCCTCCAAAAGAGGCCAAGGAGGGCAGGCCTTTATAGAAAATATCTAAATGCCCGATGGTCAAAGAAGTGGAATATACTCCTGCAGATACTAAGACGATTAGGGCCCTTTGCCAGGGTTTAATGGAAACCCCACAGATGTTACATATCAAAAACATCGCTGAGATTAAGACAAAGCATCCGCCTATATAACTTAGTTTTAGTCCAACGATGGCTTCTTTTATATCGGTGGCATTACCCATTACCACAAAGCCAAAGTTAATGACCGGCACCAAGATGGTGAGGATGGTTATGTTGATATCGAAATGCTTATGGAAGATGAAAGCATAAACAATCACCATCAAAAGAGAGAACGCGAGCATCGCGTAATAAAAACCCATTACCATACTCCATGATTATACAATCATCGGATGATTTGGTTTTTCTTTTTTCTAGTGGCAGAATTGTGGCAAGTGCCTATCTATAATAAGCTCGTTGTTAGAACAAGGAGGCCAAGATTATGCCTAAACTTAGCAGAAAATCCCTTAGCGAAGTCAAATACGTATCCATGAAGGATTATTATGAGAACGTGGACAAGCTAAATACGTTAAAGGATAAATTGGCCTATACCACCAGATATATCCTTAGCCACGATTATTATGATTTGGAACACGATTATTCCTTTGCCGCCGTGGTCCAGATGGCTAGGGTCAAAATCGCCGAAAGCGCCGTTAAGGAAGCTAAGTTAGATCCCGCGGTTGAATTATTCTTAGGCAACCCCCAAGAATACATCAAAGGCGAAGCTAAGAAGCTTGTCGATTTAGTTAAAGAGGAAAATGTCAATCTTCCTGGCGAAGCCCCTCAAGCGGAGAATTGCCAAAGCATCATCGATAGGATGACCGGCGACTTCAACATCGAGGTCTTTGACTTAGATAACCGTTCCGCGGTCCTAGGCGTTAAATCTCGCTTAGAAAGCAATCTCGGCGGAAAGAAGGGTTTAGAAGACGTCATGGAGGCCACTAAGCCTAGCCTCTTCTCCAGAATCTTCTCCACCTCTTCCCCACAATTTGCCGCCTTAGAAGACGCCTATGATGCCTTCAATAATCCGAATAAAAATGGATTTGGCAATATGGATAATCTAGATAGGGCCGCCACCAATTACCTTAAGCATAAATTCCCCAAATGGGATCCTAGCCAGGAAATCCCCGCCGAAGCCTATTCCAAATTAAATCCCACCGAAATGGCTAAGGTTAACTTCTCCGTTGCCATCAAGAATTCCATAAAGGAACAAAAAGCCGTCGATGGCCCCTTCCATGCTCTAGTGGACGGTAGCAAGCTCAAAGACCTCCATTATTCTGATCTTGCCGCAACGAAGGAGAACAACGTCATTGACTTAGAGCAGCAGGAGTTCCAAAACCAAGTTCAAGAAAACTTGGCTTCGGAGGAAGTCGATATCAACGCCCAAATTGACCTCGATGATTCTAATGACTTCAGACTTCTAAAAGACGACGTGGAAGAGGAAGGTCCAGCCATCTCCAATCAATAATTATTACCCTAGCCGCCTAACCATGGGCGGCTTTTTTGTCTGAGCCGATGCAAAGTATCGAGCGAGTGAAAACTCTCCGACAGTCTGGGAGTTCGGTTGAGCTTAAAGCTTTGCCCGGTCCGTAAAAGGCTCCTATCATGATGGGGCGGACCAACGCACCATCCGAAAGGAGCCGCATGTCAAATCAATCCCTGGTTAAGCGCCCCAATGGACGGTGGCGTATGATGGGAATTCGCATTCCCAGCCTTCTGGTTTGGAGGCGGCCTTGCAATAGACGTTCTTTAAGGTCCAAGTATTAGGGAAGGCATTGCTTCCAACGAATATGACTGAGGCTGGGATATTGATGCGGGTAACGGAATTGCAATTAGAGAAAGCACTACGGGCGATAAGCCGGCATTCGTCTTTAACGCTGATGGTATAGATGGTGTTTTGTATACCAATCAAGGCGAAGTATTCAACAGTGGGGCTGCTTAAGTAATAAATGGTCGCATTGCCACTGGTTTGCGTTTTAAAGCCAGCCCTCGAATCAAGACCAAACGCGCTTTTGCCTAAGACAAGGAGGGAATCGGGTAAGACGACGGTAGAATTGAAGGTCATTCCATAGAAAGCATAATCACCAATGGAAGTCAAAGTCTCAGGCAATGTAATGGCGTGGGCTTCGGAACAGCCATCGAAAGCGTGCTCTCCGATAGTGACGACGTTTTGGGACATGGTGATCTTAAAAGCGCTAGAACAGCCGTAGAAGGCATAGTCGCCAATGGTGGTGACGGAATCCGGGAT
>CAMOQM010000038.1 GCA_946622925.1 uncultured Caryophanales bacterium
TTGAACTTCTCATTGTCGCCAAAGATCTTGGTAAGAGGAACCAAGGTGGCAAAGCCAACATGGATAAACCCAATCACATAAACGACGATAACGAAGGCCACGTCGTCATATTTGAAGTTGGTGGTGGTCAAGCGATATAACCAGGTGGCATTTAATAAGAGGAAGAGGGCCGCGACCAAGCCAACTCCAATATAAGAACCAAAGCTACGGACGACGATATCGTCATCGTTAGGACGTCCCATGGAAAGGGCGGAGGTAACTAAGCCTTTGCCAGCGACCAAGGCACCGGCGATTCCAAAGACGCCTAAGGTGGCGGCTAGGCCAAAGCTAGTGGAAGGGAAGCTGCCCGCCAAGGGGGAGCCGGATCCACCACGCCACTGGAAGGGAACGGTCAAAAAGCCAAACCAAATGCCAAGGAAAGCAAACCCGGCAAATAGCAAGGCGAATAACACGACATTGATAGTACGAACAGTCGACGAATACTTCATAAACGAGCCTCTACAGCGTTTTCAAAGAAAAAGTATTTCCCGAAAACGGCTTAATAATTAAAGTCTATCTTTTAGAGATAGTCAACGAAGTTTTGTATAACAAAGCCTTATTTGCCTTTAATTAAACCCAAAGCCGCCTTTATTCCGGCTAAAGCCGAATAAGTCCCGATATAAGTCGAATTTAGGGTAGGTGCAGCTAAATAGAGGCCTTTGACTTTGGTTTTGCCTTCTTCATCAAGCAGATACTTTTCGCCATTTCCGAAAGTGAAGCCTGGCCCAAGCAAAAGCGCCCTTCCATCGGAGAAGAAACCATTCTTTTTTTCTAACCAAGCCAAGGCTTTCCTTAAGGAAGAAGCGACGACTGGCCCGAAAGCCTGATTGAAGTCGGATAGATAAACCCCACCTGAATATGAAGGACGGATGAAACCGATCCGCATAGGTTCTTTGGCGGCTAAGAAATCCTTAAGCGCTTCGCAAGGGAATGCACTGGGTAGGCTCTCCTTATAGGCGGTTCCGGCAAAGACCAAGGCATCATTGACGGATAGTTTGTCTCCTAAGTAGAGATCAAGGGAGGTTAAGCCCGAAGTTGACCGGGCATCGGCAATCCGGACCCCCATTTCAATGCCCTTTTCAACTAAAGAAAGGTTAATTGGGGTGGCATGAGGATAAAAATTAACGACGGTAAACTCGCCATCGTTGCCCTTGTGATGATGCTGATAATAATAGGAAGGAATTTTGGAGTTTTGGAAAGGCGAACCATAGATTAGCTGGTTTAGTTCGCTAAGTGGCTTTTCCAAGTAGAAAGAGACGTTTTGGAGATAAGGCTTTGCTTCCCCCACTCCCGATACGCTAAGTAAGGCCGGATTATTCTCGCCAGCGCAAAGCAAGACGTGGGAAGAAGCCAAGCCGACTTCTTTTCCGTTACGAATATATTTGACTTCTTTGATTTTGCCTAACAATGATCTATGACCGGTATAAGTAGCATTGAATATAAAGCGTCCACCCCGTGCCTCGATTTCTTTCTTCATAGTCACGGCAAAAGCATAGACCATGGGAGCGGGAACGAAGGTATTGTGTTCGTCACCGATATTGACGCCCATTTTAGTTAAAGTCGAAAGAAGCCAGCGGAAAAGCAAATCATCCTGTTCCCTCCGGATTACGCAGCCGGTCAAAGCCAAATAACCGCCCAGCCCGTATCTAGATGAGGATCTCTCGTTACCGGCTTCCAAAATGATGGGCCTAGCTCCGGATAAAGCTAAGGTATAGGCGCTAAATAAGCCAGCTAGTCCAGCCCCGACGACAACCGGGTTATCCTTATGGGGGTAAGAAGGGACTTCAAAGGATTTCAAATCTGGGAGGAAATGGATCGAGGTATCGCGGATGAATTCCACTGTTTCAATGTTAACTTTATAGAGAATGCCCCGGGTCTCACCATCAAGGACATATTCGCGATCGACGATTTCGAAACGAAAGGTCTTCTCTTGCAAACCTAACCTTCTGGCAATTAGGTTCTTCAAGGTGGTTTGGGTATGGCCGATGTCACAATATAGCTTATCTAAAACGTACTTCATAACGATTCGCTACAAGCATAGGCGCTAAGCAAAGCAAAGCCTAGGTTGAACCCTCCGCAAAGCCCATCGACGTCAAGCATCTCGCCGATAAAGGAAACGTTGTTCTCTTTCTTAGAAGCAAAACCAGCATCGATTTGCATTAAATCCAAACCGCCCGAAGTAACCTGGGAAGAGGCAAACGGATAGAGCTCCAATCCATGGAAAACGAGCCTTTTCAAGGTTGCCTCAAGAGACTTATCACCTTGCATTTTCATTGCAAAAACCAAGTATTTGGCAAATTTTTCCTCCAAAACTGCCCCAAATTCAGAAGCAGGAGAATTCTTTTTAGCGCAGTCTAGATATTTCGCTAGTTTGTCTATTTCTAGGTTAGGGAAAAGATCGACTTCAAGTTCATAATGGCCGCTAGGATTCCTAGCTATAAAAGCTGAGGCATTAAACACCGCAATACCCGAAACCCCATCGTCTTTAAATAGGATTTCCCCCACTTCTTCGTAGACTATCTTCTTGTTATCGAGCAAGGTTATTTTGGCCTCATGCCTAACCCCGGAAATCATCTTGGTCTTCTCTTTGGTTTTTAAGGGGCATAAGGATGGTTGAGCCGTCTTAAAGGCATAACCATGATTGGAAAATTCATTTAGCAAAGAGCCATTGGAACCCAGGGCAGGCTGGGACAAGCCGCCAACAGCGAAAATAACCTTATCGAAAGCTTTGGGGCCTTCGCTGGTGTATAAGGTTATCGTCTTATTGGCTTCATAAGCTTTGACTTCAACTCCAAGGTGGAAGCTTATGCCAAGAGATAAAGCCACTCCATTAAGATAAGAAACAAACGAGGAAGCCGAATAAGATAAGGGGTAAATCAAATCGCCTTTGTTAAGAGTGGCGATACCTAAGTTAGCCAATTCTTCTTTTAATTTGGGCAGAGGGTATTTTGAAAGCAATCCGTCTATGAATTCGGGACAATTGAAGTAGCGTCCGGAAAAGTTTTCGTTAAGCAGGTTGCAATGGCCGTTGCCGGTCGCATAAAGCTTCTTTCCAACCTTATCGGCGTGATCGAAAACGTCGACCTTCCAGTCGGGGTGTTTTCTTTTCAAGAAGATGGCGGTATAGATGCCCGAGGCCGAAGCCCCCACGATTCCGATTCGCATGGCAATATTGTAAACCTAAAAGAGAGCCTAGTTATACAAAAGACGCCCTGAGGCGCCTTAATTATTTTCGTTAAGAGCCTTTTCGAAGGCTAAGAACGATTCTTCGGAAAGGTCGTGTTCCATTAAGCAGCAATCCCGTTCCGCATTTTCCTCGCTTATGCCTAAGCCTAGGAGATATTGCTTAAGGATTTTATGGCGATGCAAAGTCTTCTGGGCGATGGAGCGACCTTCCTCGGTCAAGGTCATCTGGCCATAGTCGACTCGGGTTATCAAACCCCGGTCGATAAGCTCGTGACCCATTTGGTGGACGGCGGGTTTAGAAATGCCAAGCCTAGTCGCGACCAAAGTGGTTTTGAGTTTGGCCCCCTCTTCTTCGAGCATTAATAAGGCCTCGAGGAAATCTTCCATCGAACGCGTCGTGTCTTTCATAATGGCCTTATTGTAATGTCCTCCCCACCATTTTGGAAGGGATATGCCCAAATAGTTTGACAATTGCAAATCGCGCGCCTATGATAAGCACGCTTAGGATGTAAAACATGGCTAGGAAAAAGGTTTTTTTGGTTTGTGTGGATTGCCTCTCTCGTAATTACACGATTGAGAAGCGCACCGATGATCCCAAGAGGATGGAACTAATGAAATTCTGCCCCCGCTGTGGAAAGCACACCCTGCACAAAGAAAGTAAGTAAGGAGAAGAAGATGACCCCTAAGAAATATGTCAAGGAAGTCGTCAAGGAAGGCAAGCGCATCCGCTGGCCCAAGCGCGACGTCCTCGTATCCACCATCATCGTCGTCGTCATAATCGCGGCCTTCACCGCTATCTTCCTAATGCTGGAAGACTTGACGGCCGGCTCTCTTATCAACCAACTACGTAATGCATTCGGAGGAAACAAATAATGGCAGCTCAATTAGGCGATAAGCAATGGTATATCATCAATACCTATTCCCAACACGAAACCAAAACCGCGGATAACCTCAAAAAGCGTATCTCGACCATGAACATGCAGGATTACATCCTTCGTGTCATCGTCGCCGAGCAGGAAGTCCCCGTCCTCAAGGATGGCCTCCCCACCGGAAAGACCAAGATGGTCAACCTCTATCCTGGTTACATCTTCGTCGAAATGATCATGACCGATCAATCCTGGTACATCGTCCGTAACACTCCGGGCGTCACCGGTATCGTCGGTTCCAGCGGCGGCGGACAAAAGCCGACCCCGGTTACCCGCGAGGAAATCGAACCTGTCCTTAAGAGAATGGGCATGGTCGACGAATCCATGTACGACCGCTACGCCGTCGGTGACAACGTCAAAGTCATCCATGGACCTCTCGAAGGAACCGAAGGCAAGATCATCTCCATCGACAAGGAGACCGGTGCTTGCCGTGTCGAAACCGTCTTCTTCGGACGTTCCACCCCCGTCGACGTCGACTTCTCCGAAATCGAAAAAATCTAAGGAAATACCCCCTAGTCGCCTAGGGGGCTTTCTTTTTACTCGCCTTTCAGCACCTTTTTAATCCATGCATTATATATCTTTAATAGATACCGCGCTCTTTCGCGCTTAATATGCATGACTTTGGCGGCTTCGATGCAAGTATAACCTTCGATATGGACAAGCCTAGCCACTTTCAACGCTCTTTTGTCAAGATGTGGCGGCAGCTTCTTCATTTTCTCTAGCGTCTCCGCATAATCATAGAACTCCTTGGGAGAGACCATCCCATTATCGGGAATTATGTCGCTAAGACAATAGTAGTCCGACTCATCCAGACTAAGGGGCTGATCAAGTCCAAAGGCGATGTTCTCGGCCTCCTGGACTTTCTCCCGCAGTTGATCGTTGATGGTGTTGCGGTAAACGGCTTGGAAGAAGGTTTTAAATTTAGATTTCTTGGTGCTGTAACACTGAAAGCAGCGCATAAAGGCATCGGTAAAGGCGTCATTTGCCCTATCTTCGTCCAATGCTTCATAGCCTTCGGCATTACATAGCCGTCCAAGTGAATCCTTCTTGTGATAATAACGGTTGAAGAGCAAGCCTATAGATACTTGGTTGCCCTTCCTACCTGAATTGAAAAGTGTCTCATCGCTTTGATGATGAAAAGATTTTTTATTTGACATTATCGTTAAAGCTATTTGCTTTTACGACTAACACTTATGTAGGAAAGAAGTATCCCTGTAGCTACCGAGGCATTAAGAGAATTGACGTGTCCCACCATAGGAATTTTCACGATGAAGTCGCTGTGGGACAAAACATTTTTGGAAATGCCAAATCCCTCCGAACCCACTACCATGACGATGGGGCAATCGTAGTCTATTTCATCATAACCTTTTGTCGCTTCGCCATCACTGGAAACGATCCAGAAACCGTGGTCCTTTAACTCCGAAATGGCTTGGGACAAATTAGAAACTTGGCAAACGTCGACATAGGCTATGGCGCCCGTGGAGACACGGGCAACCGTTTCGTTTAAAGGAACTTCACCCCTACGCTTAATAATGATGCCATCGATTCCGAAGGCATCGGCGCTCCTTAAGATAGCGCCTAAATTATTGGGGTCTTCGATACCATCAAGCATCAATATTAAGGGATTCCTCTTGGCTTTGGCCTTACCGATTAACTCTTTCAAAGATATGGTTTGGAAGGCCTCAACCAAAGAGACGAAACCTTGATGGTTAGTCGTTTTCGCGAGCGCAGTAAGCCTTTTTTCATCGGCGAAGATGACTTTTACGTTGTTTTGATTAGCTAACACGACAACTGGATCTGAAGAGAAACGTTGGAGGGTGTAGAGAACCTTCACCTTCCCGCTTCTTACCATCTCCCGGCTTGCGTTACGCCCGGTTACACAATAATCGTTCATAGACATAATTTGAAGGGGTTTAATGAAAATTTATAAAATTCCTTTTTCGATCAGCTGACCGCGCAAAGCATCGCTTTTGGCAAAATCTTTGTCCGCTTTGGCTTGGTTATAAGCGTTCAAAAGGGCAAAGTCTTCAGGGGAAAGAGAAGGGACGTGCGTGCGAATTCCAAGCATTTCTAATTCGCCTGAAATGCTAGCGAAAATCTCACTTAAGGCCCTAATATCAATCTCTCTAACGCGTAAACATGAATTTAATTCTTTTATTTGAGAATAGACCTCAGTGATAGCATTTGGAGTATTTAAGTCATTGCACATTGCTTCGAGGAAAGCTTCGGATGGCTTTTTATCGAGGTCTTCAAGTCTAACTCCTAGGGTTTGTAGCTTAACACCCGCCTGCTTCATGGCCATTTCGATACGGTTATAGGATTTAATGGCTTCATTAATCGTATCATCGGTAAAAGCCAAAGGAGCCCGATAATGGGTATTAAGCATCATTAGACGCAAAGGCATACCACCAAACTTAGCGATGATATCCTTGGCTAGTAAGACGTTGCCCAAAGACTTAGACATCTTTTCATTATCGATATTGATAAAGCCATTGTGGAGCCAATAGCGGGCTAGCTTATGGCCATCATGGGCCTCGGCTTGGGCGATTTCATTTTCGTGATGGGGGAATTTGAGGTCGAATCCTCCACCGTGGATATCGATTTTGCCGTCTTGATCCTTGAATATGGAATGGATCATGACGCAGCATTCGGTATGCCAGCCAGGGCGACCTTCTGACCAAGGGGTATTCCACTTGATACCTTCGCTGGTCTTTTTCCATAAGGCGAAATCTAAAGGCGAACGTTTTCCATCGTTAACCTCGATCCTGGCTCCGGCGGTTAATGATTCCGGGGTATTACCGGAAAGGCAACCATAATCGGGAATATTACCGACCGAGAAATAAACATCTCCGTTATCAGCGACATAAGCTTTCTCGTCTTTGACCAGTTCTCCGATATAGTCGATCATTTGCCCCATATAAACGGTTGGCCTTGGGGTGAAATCGGGTTGGAGGGCCCCAACTTCATCGACAAGGCGCCGGAATTCGGCGATGACAGACTCGGTGAGCTCGCTCTCTTTGATGCCTAATTCCTTAGCCCGGTTGATGATCTTATCGTCGACGTCGGTGTAATTTGAAACGAAGGTCACATCGTAACCTAAGCCCATGAAGAGCCTCCGCC
Source organism: uncultured Caryophanales bacterium (assembly GCA_946622925.1). GTDB lineage: Bacteria > Bacillota_I > Bacilli_A > RFN20 > CAG-826 > Alloenteromonas. The sequence continues at coordinate 7,272 of CAMOQM010000038.1, forward strand.
AGGCATCGAAGACGATGACCGGACGCATATTTCCAATGTGGGGATCGTTATAAACGGTAGGTCCGCAGACGTAAATCGAGACCTTGCCTTCCTTTAACGGCACGAACTCTTCGTACCTATTTCCTAGTGAATTAAAAACTGTTACTTTTCTCATAGCCGCTATTCTAGCACAAAGTAAAGAGATTGCCTCATATAAGGCAATTAGATTAACGAAAGAATGTCTTCGGGTTCCTTAAGCAAATAAGTCGCCCGTTTCTTTAACGAATCATCATAGACATCATAGCCCCATAGGCACAAAGCGCAGGGCAAACCGCCATTATTCGCGGTTTCGATATCGACATGGGAATCACCGACATAAAGGGCTCTGCCTCTATCGATTCCATGCCTTTCGATGAGTTGGTTTAGGGACTGATGATCCGGTTTAACCTTGCCCCCTTCTTTTACTCCGATTATGTCATCGAAGAA
>CAMOQM010000039.1 GCA_946622925.1 uncultured Caryophanales bacterium
CTGCACCAAAGATGATGATGGCAAGCTTAGCGAAACCGCCTTCTATGGCCAAAAGACTTTTTTAACCGTTTCTGGACAGATTCACGTCGAGCCTTTTGCTTTGGCTTTCCGCGATGTCTATACCTTCGGTCCGACTTTCCGTGCCGAAAATTCCAATACCCCAAGGCATGCTTCCGAGTTCTGGATGATCGAACCCGAAATCGCTTTTGCCGATCTTGATGACGATATGGACTTAATGGAAGAGACCATCAAATACGTCATCCGTTTCGTCTTGGACCGTTGCCCCGACGAAATGGCTTTCTTCGATCAAATGATCGCTCCTGGACTGCTTGATAAGCTTAATGCCGTCTTGAAATCTCCTTTTAGGAGAATGGAATATACCGAAGCCATCTCCATCCTCCAAGAAGCCGTTAAGAACGGTCATAAGTTCGAATATAACAAGATCGAATGGGGCTTGGATTTGCAATCCGAGCACGAACGTTACCTTACCGAAGAAGTGGTTAAGGGACCGATGTTCCTTATGAATTATCCTAAGGATATCAAGGCCTTCTATATGCGTGAAAATGACGATGGCAAAACCGTTGCCGCCTGCGACTGCTTAGTCCCGGGCGAAGGCGAAATCATCGGTGGTTCCCAGCGCGAAGAACGTTATGAAGTCCTAGAAAGAAAGATGATTAAGCAAGGCAATAAAGAAGAACTTGAATGGTATCTCAATCTCCGCAAGTGGGGCGGATGCATCCATTCGGGCTTCGGCATTGGCTTTGACCGTTTGTTAATGTATATCACCGGAGTCAGTAACATCCGCGATTCCGAACCTTATCCGAGAACCTCTGGAGGCCTTAGATTCTAATGGCTAGTTTGACCAACTACGAAAATAACGCCCTCGAAGCCGAAATCGACGAAGACGATCCCGAAGAAAGGGATAGAAAGCGTCTCGCCGCGAAAAGAGTTTTCTTCTTGCTTTTAGGGGTTGCGATTTTCCTATTTGGCGTCTTGGTTTTCGAAATAGTCGAACTCTCTATGGGAGGAAGGATATGACCCGGGAAGAACTGGAAAACGCCCCCTTTGCGCCACCGGTAACCAAATCGATTAAGGTTGGTCGGGTTTTGATGCTGGTAGGCGCGGCGCTTATGTTCATGTATGCCTTCGTCTCCATTGCCGTGTTTGGGATTTCTTTATACGTTCCGACGGTGGTGGGCCGCGATTTATCCGACCCATTGAGCGTCTTATCCTTGTCCATGCTTATCCCTAGCGCCATATTCCTGGTATTCGTGGGAATCGGGGGAATGTCCTATGTCGCTGAAAAAGGGCCTTTCCTAAAATGGGCATCTATCGGAGCCATCGTCTTAGGCATCTATATCGTCGTCGACTTAGTCCTCGATATTCGGGCCCTCGCCCACAACATTAATGATCCGCAAATCAAGGCCAGCACGGCCTGGGCCACATTCTTCTTGGGCTTTGCCGGTTTGCAAATTAACGGCGGCATCTATTTCGTGGGCTGGTTCTTAGCTAAGAATTACCTAGATTAATATGAAAAAGAAGGCCCTGTTATTGTTGCTTGGTTCAATGTTGCTGCTTAGCGCCTGTGGCGGCAAAAGCGGCGGCAATAAATCCAATTGCGGCCCAACTTGCCCGGTCGGATTAAAAGAAAAAGGGGACGTGCCCCTTAATCCGCAGGTGGAATCGGTTTATCGGGAGTAATCTTGATATCCTCGCTGGCCTTGAATCCGGCGAGGCTTTTTTCATATACGGAATTAGAACGCACATATATCATGACCGCGCGCGATATATAGGCTTGGCAAATGACGGCGTAATAGATCGCGGATACGATGGTGGCGGCGCAGACGATATAGGAAACGATATGGTTGGCCTCAAATCTAGGATAACCTTCCACGGCTTCGGGCCATCTGGCCAAAATGGTCATGCCGAAAACCTTTACCCATAAAGGATCGTCAGGTGGATATTGGGAGTTATCGATTTTGAAGCGGAAGAAGAGGTCGCCGAATTCTTCCCAGATATTCCTTCCCCAGCCATGGCTGAAGATGTTATAGACGACCCAAAGGAGTAATGCCGAAAGGATAATGGCAAATGGCACCAAGGAATCCCTAAACAAAGCCCGGTTGTTCTTCTTAAAGCCAAAGCGGCGGAAGGCTTTGGGGTTATCGATGACATGGGTAACGGCCACATCGTGCATCATGGTGTCGGCCCGTTTAGCCTGATAGAGCATGGTTTGCCTAACGGCCACCCCGATTAAACCTAGGATAAGGATAAGCAAAACCAAAACGATGAGGAGGATTATTAGGGCCTTCCTATCGGTTTCGGAAAGCTGGATGGAAGCAAGAACGCGGAAAATCATTCGCCTTCCTCCTTATCGTCATATTGGGGTAATGAAGACAATTCGATCTTAGGGATATTGTCCTCGTGGGCCTCCACGGGAATCGGATTAGGATTCATGCCGCCATTTTGATTGGGGGCTTGAGTAGGTTGTGGGTAGGGGTTTTGAGGGAGCCCATAGGGATAGCCGGGTTGATTCTGGTAGGGGATTCCCTGCGGGTTCTGATAAGGGATACCTTGGGGGTTTTGGTAGGGAATGCCTTGGCCTTGAGGATAGGGGGGATTCTGGTAGGGAATGCCAGGTCCAGGGGCAGGGGGGATAGGCGGCTGAGCGCCATAATAATTTTGTTGCACGAAAACCTGTTGGGGAGCAGGTGGTTCTTTCCTCGCCTCTTCTTCGCCATTTTGCTTATCGATGGCTTTTTGCAAGATGGCCATCGCCTTTTCGTCTTCTTCAAACATGGGGAAGACTTTCTTGCCCCGGAAGAAGTTGACGATCATGATAACGAGTTGAATCGGAAAATTGATAATGCCGAAAACGCCGACCACGGCGATGCCAAGGAGGATGAAGGGAATCAAGAAGATCCATAATAACCCAAGTCCGAAGCGTTTTAAGGCGTTCATATTTCAATTGTAGGTTTCTTTTGTGACTTTCTCAACAAAACATAGTTGAGAAAACAAATAAAACCGCTAGAAAGCAAGGGGAAGGCGATTAAGGCTAGGCCATTGCCCGTTGGTACGCAACGGTAAGTAGCGGCGAAAACTAGCCAAAGCAAAAAGAAGGAAATGCCTAAACCAATGAAGGCCCATTTCTTCCTCGCCTTGAAAATGTAGTAGCCGGAATATAAGGCCCAATAGATACCCATAGCCAGTAGCAAATAAGCGCTTTTTGTGTCGAAAAAGGCGAGAATTGCGGAGATTCCATTGAATATTAGCGCGGATAATCCAGCGACCAAAGTCATATAATCCTTCTCTATTACCTTACTATCTAGGCGGCTAAGTTGGGACTCGAGGAAGAGGTGGGTGAAGGCCATTTGGGCCAAGGAATAACCAAAGGCGAAAGTGGGGAAGATTTCTTTGGCCAAGGGATCTTCTTGCTTACGGATAATGGTTAATAAGAATTCAACCATGTCGACCCCGGTTACCCCTTTCAGGAAGAGAAGGGACAAATAGAAAAGGCCAAGGGAGAGCAAAGTCGAAGCGAAGATGTTGATGGGATAGGGAACCCCGAACTTCCAAAGCAGCCCATAGCAGGTTCCGGTTAATAAGGCCGGGACGATGTAGAAAATCGTATTGGTGATATTCCAAGCGGATAACCCTAAGCAAATCCCAAGGGCGGAAATCAAGAAGATAGGAACGTAACGGCCCTTGCAGAAAATGGCGACCGCCGCGCTTGTCAATGGAACTAGGATCATCACGAAGATTGCGCTTAAGGGTAATAATCCCGCGATCAAGGCGATGATGGCGTCAAAACCCGCCATCATGGCGATGAAGGTCAGGTTCTCCGTGGGGGAGAGGCGTTTTCTAAAGTAATGCTTGGACGCGCTTTCCATACTAATAAATAGGATAACCAAATATGGGCTTCCCCTCCATAATTATCGCTAAGAAAGATTTTTCGTTTTTTTGTATAGTCCTTATTTATAAGGAAGGCAAGGAAAGGTAAAATAGTGGGGCAATGAAAATGGATTACGCCTCATTATTAAATTCGGCTCAACTCGAAGCCGTTACCACCACCAGCCAACACGTCCGTATTATCGCCGGGGCAGGATCGGGAAAGACCCGGGTTTTAACTTACCGCATCGCCTATCTAATCGATGAGATGGGGGTGGACCCTCAGGCTATTTTAGCCGTGACTTTTACCAATAAGGCCGCCACCGAGATGAAGGATAGGGTCGGACGCATCGTGCCCGATGCCGCCCAGTTCCTCCAAGTCTCGACCTTCCACTCTTTCTGTGCCCGTTTCCTTCGTCACGAAATTGGGAGGCTTGGCTATCCGGCCGGATTTACCATCTTTGATGACGAGGACCAGGAAAAACTAGTTAAGGATATTGGCGAGCTCCATGGCTATAAAAAGGCCGACCCGGTTCTAAAAGAAGCCCTCCACTATATTGGGAAAAAGAAAACCCTTGGGTTATATCCCGAAGATGTCCTCGAAAAGGCTAATTTTACTTTAAGGGATGCTTTTGAATATCTTCGCCAAAACGGCGGACAAGGCGGAATCGGGGGAGCTAGATTTGGCTCTTTCCTCGCCGAAGCCACTTGCTTACTTTTCTATTGGGAATACGAAGAGAGGAAAAGGCAGATGCTTTGCCTCGATTTCGATGACCTGATGCTCATGACTTTGAAAATCTTGACCGAATATCCCGAAGTTCGGGAAAAATGGTCGAGCAAGTTCGAGCATATCCTCGTCGATGAGTTCCAGGATACTAACGATGTCCAGTATGGTTTAATGAAATTACTCTCCAATCCTTATACCCATATATATGTAGTTGGCGATCCTGACCAAACCATCTATACCTGGCGCGGGGCTAACCAACGTATAATTTTGAATTTCCCGGTGGACTATCCTGATTACATCGATATCGTCTTGAACCGTAATTACCGTTCCACCAAAAAGATATTGGCCGGGGCTAACCGCCTAATCGCCTATAACAAGAAACGCGTTCCCAAAGATCTCTTTACCGAAGGGGAAGAAGGGGAAGACGTAACCGCTAAGCGTTTCGACTCGGCCCAAGAGGAAGCCAATTACATTTGTTCTTCCATCGTTAGGCTCGCCGAAAGAAGCACGCCGGCCAATTACCGAAACATCGCCGTTTTATACCGTTCATCATATCTAACTAGGCCTCTTGAATCCGCCTTTGGAGCTAGTGGTATCCCTTATCGTATCTTTGGTGGATTAAGGTTCTATCAAAGAAAAGAAGTCAAGGACGTGCTAGCGTATTTCCGCCTTTTGCTTAACCCTCTCGATGACGTGGCCTTCACCCGTATCTATAACGTTCCTAAGCGGGGTATCGGGGATGCAAGCTTTGCCACTTTGAAACAAGAAGCCGAAAACGCCGGTTTATCTTTGCTTAATTACGTAGCTAAGCTCGATGAGATACCTAGCGAACTTCCTTCCAGGGTCATAACCAAGTTATTGGTATTGAATAGCCAACTTAATGCGGTTAAGGCCAAACTTACCGAAAACCTAGAAACCTATGGCTCGGTGCTTAAACAATTCATCACCGAAATCGGTTATTACGAATATATCGCCGATGACCAAGGGATAGATGAAGATAGGGCCGAAAACGTCAACGCCTTATTCGATGATATCAATGCTTATATCTCCAATAATCCTGAATCTTCCTTCGAGGAATATTTGCAAAATATCGCCTTGCTCACCTCCCAAGATGATATGAATGGGGGCAATTATGTTTCCCTAATGACCATCCACGTGGCTAAAGGGCTAGAATTCGATAATGTCTTCGTCATGGGGCTAAACCAAGGGGCCTTCCCCTCGGCCCGTTCGATTAACGATACCGGGCGTGATGGCCTAGAAGAGGAAAGACGGTTGGCTTATGTGGCCTTTACTAGGGCTAAGAAGAAGTTGGTTTTAACCACCAACTCTGGCTATTCCTATGTTTCTTCCGGTTCTTCCGTTCCTTCTCAATTCTTTGAAGAAGCGGGCTTCCCTTTCCCCAAAGAAAGCACCTTCTCCGCCGTTTACCCAGGCGGATACGCCCAACGTCGAGGAGCTCCCCAAAGCGGATCTTCGTCTTGGAGGAAAGTCAGCTTCGGTCCCAAGCACGATTTCGATGACGGCGACCATGATGATCCATTCAAGGAAACCATTAAGGTAGCTCCCGTCGAGGAAAAACCCACCAGCAACGGTATCACCGATTGGCGGGTTGGTGACCGTCTCCATCACCAAAAATTCGGGGATGGCACCGTTAAAACGATAATTGATGCCAATGTATTTATGGTCGTATTCGACGATGGCAGTACCAAAACTTTGGTATCCACCCATCCGATGATAAGCAAAATAAGCAAACCCGGAGGAGTCGCATAATCTATGGAAAAAGAAGAAGCCAAAAGAAGAATTGATGAACTGACCGAGCAACTCGATAGATGGACCTACGAGTATTACGTTTTGGATAACCCTAGCGTCGAAGATGCCGTCTTCGACCGGGCCATGGCCGAGCTTATGATGCTCGAGGAGAAATTCCCCGAGTTCCGTTATAAGACTTCACCTTCCCAACGGGTTGGCGGGGCGGTTTTGGATTCTTTTGAGAAGATCCCCCATAAACGTTTGATGCTTTCCTTGGGAAATGCCTTTAACGAAGATGATATCCGCGACTTCGATCGGAAGATCAGAATGGCTTTGCACAAATCCAAAATCACCTACATGGGGGAAGTCAAAATCGATGGCCTTGGCATTTCTTTGCTCTATGACCAAGGCGTTCTCCAACATTGTGTCACCCGCGGTGATGGCAACGTCGGGGAAGATGTAACTAACAACATAATCACCATCCCTTCCATTCCTTTGAAGGTTGCCGAGAAGCGGCCTTTTGAAGTTAGGGGTGAAGTCTATATGCCCAAAACTTCTTTGGAAAGATTAAATAAGGAAAGGGAGGCTAACGGGGAACCCTTATTTGCTAATGCCAGGAACGCCGCCGCCGGTTCGGTAAGGCAGCTTGATTCCTCCATCGCCGCTAAGCGTGGCCTTGATGGCTTCTGGTATTACCTAGTTAATGCTAGGGAATTAGGCCAAACCATCCATAGCGAGGCTTTAAATTATCTCGATACCCTTGGTTTTAGAACCAACCACGAAAGGCGAGTGCTAAACGGGGTGGAAGAAGTCCTTGATTACATTAAGGAATACACCGAGAAGCGGGAATCGCTAGGCTACGACATCGATGGCTTGGTTTTCAAAGTCGACGATATGGATGCCTATGATATCCTCGGTTATACCGCTAAGACCCCAAAGTGGGCCATCGCCTATAAGTTCCCACCTCTGGAAGTCACCACCAAATTAAAAGATATCTTCCTTACCGTCGGTAGAACCGGCCGTATTACCCCCAACGCCGTCCTTGAGCCAGTTAGGGTCCAAGGTTCATTGGTGCAAAGGGCCACCTTGAACAACGAAGAGTTCATCAAGGAAAAAGGTTTGATGATTGGGGATACCGTCATCTTGAGGAAAGCCGCGGATGTTATTCCTGAGGTCGT
>CAMOQM010000040.1 GCA_946622925.1 uncultured Caryophanales bacterium
CATTGGTCGCGCGAGATATCAGAAACGTTAAACATCGTTTACCCCCTTTTTGAAAAAGCCCGATATTATAGCACCTTTAGAAAAGGAAGATTCATTCGATTCAAGGCAAAAGCCTAAAGGCCGCCTATATGTGGGTTTGCCAGGTGACAATAAAACCTTAGAAGCCTATAAATGCGCTTTCGAAGAAGAATAGGTAAGTAACTGCTAACTTATGGAATTGATGGCTTTTAGGCCATTTTTTAAAAAAACCTGCGTTAAGATCAATTGTTAGCGATCATTAATGCTTTACGGAATGGTTTACGCTTAGGCTTTATTTGGTTTACGGAATGGTTTACCATATAGACATGGACAATCAAAAACTTCAAAGGCTTCTGGAAAAACAGTTCACGGAGAAATACTACACCGCCAAAGAACTTGAATACGGCAATGAAGCGGGTACTTATATCACTCCTTATGAATATGGCCAATTACTCGAATATAAGGAAAATAAGGCCACCTTAGACAAAGGTTTGGTATCGCTTTTGCCTTTGCCTTCTTTTAATTCGAAATGCCTCTATTATTCGCTTTGTCATGAATTAATCGCTTTATTAAACAACTTTATCTACCTAGCCTATGAAGAGAAAGGCCTATTCGATAGATTCTCTAATGATTTCATAGAATCGCGGATCTATCCCGAGATCGAAGGGACACTAAACGTTGAAAACGTTCCGACCACTAGGAAAAGATTAAAAGAGCTGCTAGAAGTTGGCGAACCAGCCAGAGATAAAAACGACATCATGATAAAAAACATGAAGGCCGGAATTGATTTTGTTAATGAACTTCCTAAATTCAACAAAGAGAACCTATTCAAACTATATGGCATTTTAAGCAACGGCTGCTTAGATGAAGAGGACAAACTACGTTCTGGCGATTATTACCGTTATGACGAAGTCGAGGTTTCCCGTTATCATGGTTGCCCCGCTAATAAAATCGAAGAGAGCATGAATACATTCTTCGAATATGTTAACGACGTTTTGGAAAGCAAGGATCAGCACCTCACCGTTTTGCTGCCGCATATTTGCCATTATTATTTGATCTATATCCATCCATATTTCGACTATAACGGCAGAACTGCCCGTATGGTTTCGTATTGGGTCTATTTACTAACTGGTTCCAATCTCTTGCCACCCATTGTTTCAGAAGCCATTAACCAAACCAAAAACGATTATTACAAAGCCATCGAATTAAGCCGGGATTCCCATAACGATTTGACTTACTTCCTAAAATACATCGTCGGCGTATCCATCGATTATCTCATCACCTACCAAAACCTAAGACATTTAGAACAAACGGTTAAGAACTCGGGCAATGTTTTGACCTCCACCGAACTTAGCTACATCAAGAAGATATTAATATCCTATAGCGGTGTTTTCTCCTACGGGGACTTCCTAAAGATGACAAACGTCACGATGTCGAAGCAAGGGGCCTTAAAGATATTGAATAGATTGGTGAACTATGGTGTGTTAATTGAAGCCCCTTCCTCATCGAAGAGCAAGCTGTTTGATGTCAATAAGGACAATATACCATTTGCGTTAAAGAACTTTGGATATAAGGCAAATAACATCATTAGAGATATTTGATTTTTCCGGCAATAGATTAACAAGAAGGAAGCACTTTGAAATGGGGGCAAATCTCTAAAGCTGACATCAGTAGATGTCTTGATTTTGGGAGAATTATACTGAAAATCCATTTGAAGTCAAAAATTAAAAAGAAAACCCCAGTGTTTACCGGGGTTTTATAGGTTGCTTATATATTCAGATATTAATAGTTAGCAACGCTTAGTTCGAAATAGGACTTCGGATGCTTGCAAACGGGGCAGAGCTCGGGAGCGAATTTGCCAACGTGGATGTGACCGCAGTTACGGCATTTCCAGATGGCGACGTCCTCGGAGACGAAAACGACTTGCTTCTGCACGGATTCGAGGAGTTTGCGATACCTTTCTTCATGGTGCTTTTCGATTTCGCCAACCATGCGGAACTTCATCGCGATTTCCTTGAAGCCTTCCTTCTCGGCGATTTCGGCGAACTTCGGATACATATCGGTCCATTCGTCATTTTCGCCAGTGGCGGCGGCGAGGAGGTTTTCCGGGGTGGAACGGATTTCGCCACCTTCGAGGTATTTGAACCAGAGTTTGGCGTGTTCCTTTTCGTTATCGGCGGTCTCTAAGAAGATAGCGGCGATTTGTTCATAGCCTTCCTTTTTGGCTTTGGAGGCAAAGTAGGTGTATTTGTTACGAGCCTGAGATTCACCGGCAAAGGCGGCTTGTAGGCACTTTTCGGTTTCGGATCCTTTTAATTCCATAGGTATATGTCCTTCCTGATTTTATTCATTATAAAGTAACGATGGGGATTTTGGAAAGAATTCGCTCAGCGTTTTTCTAAACGTTGGACGATAAGGGCGGTGCTATCTTCCCTAGCATGTCCATAGGTATCCACCATCATGGTCGCCGAATGCCCAAGGTATCTAGCGGCGGCTTTGACTTCCGCCATGTTCTTACAGACCGCCATTAGCATCGTGGCTTTGGTATGTCTAATGCCATGAGGAGTAATCCGGGGAACCTTAGCCAATTGGATGTAAGTTTCCATTTTCCGGCGTAAGGTCGACTTCGCCGTTGGCCGGTAATGGTTATAGGGGGAAGAGGGGAAAATGAACTCTTTGGGATCGCTTGGATTTTGTCTTTCCTCATAACGGAGAAGTAAGGCCAAAGTCCTTTGATCCAATTTGCAACGGCGATAGGATTCGCTGGTCTTTAATTCCTCGGTTAGGACGAAATGGGATAATCCGATATAGATGACTTGCTGCTTTATTTCGATGGTGCCTTTCTTCTTGTCTAGGCAATCCCAGGTTAGACCCGTGAATTCGGAAATACGTGCACCCAAGGTGCAAAATAAATGGAACATAACTTGGTCATCGCTGCCTTCTGGTAATACGGAAAGAAAGCGATTAAGTTGGCTTGCCGTCCAGATTTTCTTTTCCTTAGTCCGTCTTTTGCTTTCTTGAACGCTTTCGAGGATATTGCTTATATCGGCCCAATGATCGGAAGGAATATACTTCCATTTCCAAGCCATCTCAAACATCTTTTTACAAGCGGAGATTATCTTGTTCTTCCATTGGGTGGAAATAGAGTCATCCCCAAGTAAGCTTTCATACCATTTTCCGATGGTTTGGGGGTTGAATGTTTGGCATATCGGTTTCCCCAAGAAGACCTTCATATGGACTCTGGCCATCGAGTCGATTTGTTGCAAAGTGGAAGGGCGAACATGGTTAAGCCGGTAACGCTTGAACTCCTTAACGAAATCCTCAAATAGGGGTGAAGAGAAACAGGAGCTTGCTTGGGCGAGTTTCCTTTCGATTAACCGTGGCATTTCATTTTGGGCCGCCTCTAAAGTAAGGAAACCAGATTTATAAATGTGGATTCGTTTGCCCTTAACCGACTTGATGTGATCGATTACGTAATGGCCTTCGCGGTAAAAGATACCCGGAACCTGGGTAGGGGTCGATGTCTTCATTTAACTTTCCTCCTATGATTACATCGCCACTATTTTGCCCCTTAATTATTCACATGGAGGGCTTTCCCGCGTATAATAGGCCCATACATATAGGAGGCCATCTTTATGGCATATGGCATACTCTACGATTATTTGATGGGTCAATCCATCGACGCTTTCAGGTACTTCGGCGCCCATTTCGGCTACATCGAAGTCGAACGCGAGGAAGTGGTTCCGCCCAAGAAAAGCGGCGGACGTTCCCGCAAAGTGAAAGTCAAAGACAAACTCTATGGCGTTTGGTTCCGTCTTTACGCCCCGTTAGCCAGCGACGTTTCCGTCATCGGCGAATTCAATGGTTGGGATATTAGGGCCAACAAGATGAACAAAGTCGACGGTTCCGGTGTCTTCGAAACCTTCGTTCCCGGACTTCATGACTATCAGTCCTATAAATATCATTTCAAGAACGCTAGGGGCGAATACGTCGATAAAGCCGACCCCTTCGCCTTCTATAGCGAATATCGTCCCCAATCCTGCTCCAGGCTCTTCGATATCGAAGGCTTCCCCTGGATGGATGGCGACTGGATGGGCCAAAGGACCCGTAACTTCGACACCCCGATGTCCATCTATGAGATCCACCTTGGCTCTTGGAAGGGCAAAGTCGGTGACCGTTATCTCTCCTATGAGGAAGTTGCCGATTACCTAATTCCTTATCTCCAGGAAACCGGCTTCACCCACGTCGAAATCATGCCGATTACCCAATATCCCTTCGATGGTTCTTGGGGCTATCAGGCCACCGGCTTCTTCTCGGTTGATTCCCGTTATGGCAACCCCAAACAATTGATGTCCTTCGTCGATAGGATGCATAGAGCCGGCTTTGGCGTCATCCTCGACTTCGCCCCCGTCCACTTCGCGACCGATCCATATGCCTTGCGTGAGTTCGACGGCTCCTGCCTATATGAATATTCCGATCCCGCCCATACCATTTCGCCTTGGGGTTCCGCCCAGTTCGATTTGGGCAAGGATCCAGTGAGATCCTTCCTAATGTCGGCGATGAATTATTTCCTCGAATACTTCCATTTCGATGGCATCCGCGTCGACGCCGTTTCCAATATCGTCTATTGGGATGGCAATAAAGCCAATGGCGAAAACACCGGCGCCACCGAGTTCATCCGTAGGTTAAACGGCAAGATCCATTATGCCCATCCTTCCGTCATGATGATCGCCGAAGACTCCACCGACTTCACCAAGGTCACCCATCCCGTCGAATATGGCGGACTTGGTTTCGACTATAAGTGGGATCTGGGCTGGATGAACGATACCCTCAAGTATTACGGCAAAGACCCGATTTATAAGAAGTATGAGCACAATAAACTCACCTTCTCCATGGCTTATTTCTTCTCGGAAAACTTCCTCTTACCGCTTTCCCACGACGAAGTCGTCCATGGCAAAGGCACCATCATCAACAAGATGTGGGGCGACTATGATCAGAAGTTTGCCTTATTACGTAACCTCTATACCTATCAATTTGCCCATCCCGGTAAGAAACTTAACTTCATGGGCAATGAACTTGGCTCCTTCGATGAATGGAATGAGCAGCGCTCCTTACCTTGGAACCTCCTTTCCTTCCCCAAGCACGATTCCGTTAGGCGCATGATCCGCGACCTCAACCGTATTTACGCTTGCGAAGACGCCATGAAGGTCGAGGAATATAACCCCGCCCATTTCCGTTGGCTCATGGTCGATAATGCCGATCAATCGGTTTTCGCCTTCGAACGTGAATATGGCGATTCGGATTTGATCTTCATCTTCAACATGACCCCGAACTGGTACGAATATTACGATATCGGCTGCTACCACGAAGGCATCTATGACGAAATCTTCAATTCCGATAAGGATGTCTATGGTGGCTGGAACCAATATAATGGTTTGCCCGCCGAAGTCCAAAACGTGCAAGGACCGGAAAACCGTCCGATGAAGCTAACCGTCAAGCTAGGTGGATTCTGCGCTTGCATCTTAAAGCGCCGTATCGAAAAGAAAGTGGAAGAAGTTCCTGCCCCCGAGCCTAAGAAAAAGCCCGCGAAAAAGGCCACCAAGAAGAAATAAAAAAGGAGTAATCAATGTTTGACAACAAGAAAGATTTTCAAAATACCTTTGCCCGTCGTCTAGAAGAGAAATACGGGCGTTCCGTCCCCGATAGCCATATCACCGAAAGATACGATATCCTCGGCGAAATGGTCCGTGACTATGCCGGTTATGATTGGCGGGCGTCCCGTGAGAATATCCTTGAAAGCGAGAAGCGTCAGCTAATCTACTTCTCCATGGAATTCCTCATGGGAAGACTCCTTACCTCCAATATGCAAAACCTCGGCATCTATGATGTCGCTAAGGAAGGATTAGAGGAACTTGGCATCGATATCGGCGAACTCGAAGACCTCGAAGCCGATGCCGGTTTAGGCAATGGCGGCTTAGGCCGTTTAGCCGCTTGCTTCTTAGATTCCATTGCTTCTTTAGGCTATCCAGGACATGGCAATACCATCCGTTATGAATATGGCTTCTTCCGTCAGAAATTCATTAAGGGACAGCAGGTCGAACTTCCCGACCAATGGCTCCGTAATGGCTTTGTCTTTGAAGTCCGTAAACCCAAGCACGCCGTCGAAGTCAAATTCTATGGCCAAGCCGAGACTTTCTTAAAACCTAATGGCGAATATGGCCTTCGTACCGTTAACGCCACCTGCGTTAGGGCCGTTCCTTATGACGTCTCAATCCCTGGCTACCGTAATGGCGTGGCCAATAGCTTAAGGCTATGGTCGGCCGAACCTAGTGAGAATAACCTCCCGACCGATCAATCCTTCGAATCCTATCTCCAGACCTTACGTGAACTTTGCCATGGTCTATATCCTGACGATTCCACCGAACATGGACGTATGCTTCGCTTACGTCAGCAATATTTCTTGGTCTCCGCCGGGTTGCAATCCTGCATGCGTTCCATCAAGCGTAGATATGGTAACCTCGATAGGCTCCCAGAATTCTATGTCTTCCAACTTAATGACACCCATCCGATCCTTGCCATCCCCGAATGCATGAGGTTACTCATGGACGAATATGGCTATGGCTGGGCCGATGCTTGGGGACTCGTCACCAAGATGTTTGCCTATACCAACCACACCGTCATGCCCGAAGCCTTGGAGAAGTGGCCGGTCCAATATGTCCAGCAACTCGTTCCGAGAGTCTACATGATCATCGAGGAAATCAACCGTCGTTTCAATCTCTATCTCAACGAACTCGGTGTTTCTCCCGAAAAGCGTTATGCGATGCAGATCATCAAAGATGGCCAAATCCATATGACCAATATGGCCATCGCCACCGTCTTCTCCGTCAATGGCGTCGCCAAAATCCATACCGATATCCTTAAGGCCTATACCTTCAAGGAATTCTATGAACTTAATCCAGAGAAGTTCAACAACAAGACCAATGGCGTCACCCATCGTAGATGGTTAATGTATTCCAATCCGCGTCTAAGCAAAGTCATCGACGATAAGATCGGCGATAAGTGGCACGTTGATTTCGAACATGAAATCTCCAAACTAAAGGCCTTTGCCGATGATAAGGCCGTCCAAAAGGCGGTCATGGAAGCCAAAGCCCAAAATAAGAAAGATTTCGCCGCCTTTGTTTATAAGAACTATGGTTTTGAAATCGATCCTAATTCTATCTTCGACGTCCAGGTTAAGCGTCTCCACGCCTATAAGAGGCAACTCTTGAACATCTTCCATATCATCCATCTCTACCAAAGGATTAAGGAAGATTCGACCTTCCAGATGATCCCCCATACCTATATCTTTGGGGCCAAGGCCGCGCCTAGCTATACCTACGCGAAAAAGATCATCGAATTGATCCTTGCGGTCGCCAAAGTCGTCAATAACGACCCGCAGGTCAGCCGTTATATCAAGATCGTCTTC
>CAMOQM010000041.1 GCA_946622925.1 uncultured Caryophanales bacterium
TGCCGATGAAAAATAAGGTGACCCCAAGCCCCGCCACGACAAGGAGGGTGATGACGATCATGACGATCAATAAGGTTTGATTCTGGGTTCGGCCATAAATGGCACCCATGGCCAAAATGAAACCGCTTAATGCTAGGAATGAGGCCCCAAGAAAGACCATCAGGCTTACGAAATGGTGACGTAACGATTTAACCTTCTTTTGCTTAGCCATATTAGTTGTTACCTCCAAGCAGGTCGTTACGACCGATATCCCCAATCGTGGCGACGATACCACGGTCGAGTTCGATATATTTACCTAAGGTGGCCGCATAGACATTGACGTCATAAGGCTTATCTAAGAACCTTGATACGACCTTAGCGGCGATATAAGGAACGTGGGCAAGGTGGCACGCTAAAGCTACCCCGGCCGCGTTATTATCGAAGACCACGCGCTTTTCCGCGCCGAATAAGGAATCGTTATGGGCTAATCCCCTAAGCTCGTTAGAGGAGGTATAAACCGCATTGGTTGAAACATAGGTCGCCGGATAGAAGTCGGAATTAATCCGCTTACCAAAGGAGCCGGTTAGATAACCATAGACGTCTTCTTGGGTGGAGTAATATTGGGGGAAGCCGGGAATCTGGCCTAGGAAAGCATCGGTATCGGGAGAGACGTCGACATCTCCCATGATGATACGTTTGCTTAAGGCGAATTCCCCTAATTTCCAGTCTTTGGAGAAAGCCCCGCATCTACCGACCACGAAGACCAAGATGACGTAATATTTGGCGATAAGGGCGGTGACGATGGCACTCGAAAGGTTGTTGGTATGGATGTTATCGACCAACATGACTTCCTGGTTGAAGATATTGCCAATCGTCAAATCGAAGGTGTCGAAAAGTTTCTCGCTCCTTCTGGAGGTCATAATCGATTCGAAATAGAGGATGTCATCATGGCTGGAACCAACGATCAGAATCATGCTTTCTTACCTCCTTCGAACGGGTTATCTAAGAGGAAGCGGTCATAGTCTTCCTTAGAAATGGCTTGGGAATAATAGAAGCCCTGGATGGTCGAGCATTTGACCCGTCTAAGGAAATCGACTTCTTCCTTAGAGTCAACGCCTTCGGCGATGGTTTCATATCCGGAAGCATTACACATCGAAACGATCATCCTGACGATGTCATGTCCGACTTCCGGATCTTCACGCATGCCATCGATGAAGGACTTATCGATCTTAACGGCATCGAAAGGGATCTTCCGGAGGTTGCCGATATTGGAATAGCCGATGCCGAAGTCATCCATGAGGATGCGGATGCCGGCTTCCTTAAGCTTCTTGATGATCGAAACGGAAAGGAATTGGTTAGCTTGCGAAGTGGTTTCGGTGATTTCGATTTCGATCAAGGAAGGATCGATGTCGGCCTCTTTGATGGTATCTAAAATCAAAGCTTGGAATTCGGGGGAATAGAATTCATAGAGGGAGAAATTAACCGAAACGGGAAGTAACCGACGGCCCCTACGTTTGGTCTCGGCAAGGTCTTGGCAGACTTTCTTAAAGACATAGACGTCAAGGTTATGGAGTAACCCGGCCGCGTCCATCAAATCGATGAATTTACCTGGCATGACTAGACCATACTTAGGCGAATTCCAACGGATAAGGGCTTCCGAGGATACGAACTCTTTCTTAGCTAAGGAGAACTTCGGCTGATAATAGACCACGAATTCGCCATCTTCGAAGGCTTTGATGACTTCTTCGACTTGGGATTGGGAGACCGCCTTTTTCATGGCGTCGGTGAAATAGGCGAAAGATTCGAAGTTATGTTCGGCCGATTCCCTAGCTAAGGAGGCATTGTCGATTTGGGCGAGAAGTGGCTCTAAGGGATTAGCCTTAGCGATACCGAAGAAGGGTTGGACGTAAAGGTGATAACGTTTCTTCTCTAAGATTTGGTAAATCTTGTCCCGGATCGCGACCACGACATCGTCTAGGTCCTTTTTCTTCTTATCGAAGGCATAGATGATGAAGGTGCCCCTATCGAAGCAGAAATAGAAATCGCGGCGATAGAATAAACCCGACTTGGCGCTAAATAGATCAGCCAAAGCATAAGCGATATGCAAATGCAAATTGGAGACTTCGGCGGCTTGTTGGCTTCCCCTAACGGCCGTGACCGGGGTGGCGGTAAAGACGATGATGGATTGGTCTTTCTTGATTAACCTAAACGAGCGGCGTTTCAAGTTGACCCTTTGCTCAAAGGCATAGAGGTTAAAGAAGGAAGACCTTTGACCAAACGAATAGAGGTTTTCTAGTCTTAATGAGGACAATAAGGACCGTTGGTTGTAATAACGGGAGATATAACGCATGAATAATCCCGCGAAGAAAGTTAGATAAAGGATGGAGATAATAAGCCACAGGACGTTATTAAGCAGGACGCCAGTCGCGATCAAAACGATGACGGTGGCGATGGAGGCGGCGTATAAAACCCCGGTGACGATGGCAAGGACAAGGTAGGTCTTCTTACTATGCATCTTCCTTTTCCTCCTTCTTCTCCGCTTCTAGTTTGGCTTTCCTTTCGGCGGCTTTCTTCTCTAGCATCTGGTTAAGCATCTCTTGTTTTAACCGCGCCTTATCCGCTTCGGAAAGGCCAGCTAAAGAAGAACCGGTGTTCTTAGGTTCGCTAGGAGTATCCCCCGCCGCCGCGGCTTGGGGTTCCTTTAAGGCCTTAAAGATATCCAAAACCGAGACGATGACCAAATAGAAGGCCGGGACTAACAATAAGACAAATAAGCCCCATGGCGAAGCCACAAAGCCAAATACCCCACCAAGGAAATCGCTATGGATGATGACTTCACCGAGGAGATATCTATCGGTAAAGGCTTGATACTGGCCTTCACGGGAAGCTATCCCTTGTGAGTTAATACCGGCGACGATGAAAACGTATCTCCCTTTCCATTTCTCGGCATTAGGATTGATATGGACTTCCCTTAGACGGTGAGTCATAGCCATGTTTAGGGGTTTGGTCCTGTCGTTGTACTTGCTATCAGTCGGCTTGGTATATTCATTTGTTACGGTACAAGCATCCATGAAAGTGATATCGACTGTTTTGCCGGATATGAATTCGTTATAGATGACCTCGGGGTCTTTCCTTAGGGTGATAATCGCAGTTCCTTTCGGATATTCGGGCACCATGGAATCGGTCTTAACGATGAAATTACCTAGACCGAATCTGATGGGCTGCGAGAAATAGGTATCCTTATTGACCATCGATTCGATTTGGCCCGCCCCGACCACGAGGAAAAGGGCACCGAAGATGCCGATGATGACCCATTCGATGATACGACGGGCCTTGGATTTTGGTTTCTTTACCTTAGCCATCGTTTCTCTCCTGGTCTACGTTATCGTTAGACTCAACCGCTTCGGGGTTAGCTTCCTCTACGGGCTTATCTTCCTTAGGCTCGGTTGCCTTAGGTTCTTTGCTCTGTTTCTTCGCCTTCTTCTCTTTCTTGGGCTTTTCTAAAACTGCGGGCTCATTAAGGGGCCCTCCAACTGGTTTATCTTCTTGGCTAGCTTCTTCCGCTTCAACATCCTTCCTAGCCTCTTCTTTAGCCTGTTCTAACTTAATGGCCTCACTCCAAGTGTCAATGGCCGACTTAACGATCTCGGCCCTGACTTTATTAAGGAGATCGGTCTCTTCTTGCTCGATGACGGCTTGGTTTTGCTTGGCTAAAGATTCCTTAGCGGCTTCTCTTTCCGCGACGATCTTCTCGGCCACCTTGTCAAAAGCTTTGGCGCTTCTTTCCTGACGTTTAACCAAAGACTCAACTTGTTTAGCGAATTCCTTAACGTCTTTCTTAGCCTCATATTCGTCTTTGTAATATTCCTTCTCGGCCTTATTAGGATGGAGGGGAAGCTCTTTATTGACTAGCTTCTCTAAGTAATTGATATAGCCTTCATCCGCCCTGACGAAGTGGATGGGTCCTTTTAAATAGGGGCCATAGATGAAGGATTCATCCTCAAAGGAAGTTAAGATATGGGGTTTATATTCCCTAACCACCCCTTTACCGGTTTTGGCTTTATCCTTGCCTTGGACGGATAAATAGGAGGCGAGTAAGGAATAATTAAGTTCCTTTAAATCCTCGGGGGAGAACTGCGAATATTGCTCATCCATCTTATAGGAGACACCTAATTGGCTATAGGACTCGATATAACGATAGACTTCGTAACAATGATGGTATTTGACGTTCTTACGGATGATGTTGGTCTGTAAGATGGGGTTACGGACATTACGTTCGGTTTTGAATAACTTCATGAACGGGGAATTGTAGTAATAGAGAATATACCTACGCATCTCCGAGATACGGTGGAAGTAGTTAGCATTAAGGTTCGATACTTCGGTATCGGACACGGATTTGACTTTGATCTTGGTTTCGATTTCGACCTCGGCATCATCAAGATAGGAATGGTTCTTTAGGTAAAGGACCTCTTCGTCATGAAGGGAAGCGAAATTGAGGACGAATTCATAACGCTTCTCGATGAATAGCATAAGCTTCCTGATGAAGGTGGCGATGAATCTATTCTCGTAGGTCAAAAGGTTATCTTCGTTAGAGAAGGACAATATCTTAGAGGGGATGACGTTGCCGTATTCATCGACTTCCTTGATGTATTGGGTATGGGAGGCTAAATGTTGGACGGATTCGCCGTTAATCTTCTTAGCGAGTTCAATCGGGGATAGATCACTAACTGACTTGGTGTTGCTCCTTGGGATCTTGATGATTTCCCCTAAGTCGAAGATGACCCCTTCGATCTTATCGATCCAAGAAGAGTCAAAGGAGGAGGACTCGACGCGGTCGAGCCGCATATAGGTGTTCTTTCCAGCGCAAAGCCCCGCGTAGATGGATTTCTCATCCTTGTCGTTAAGGATGGACTTCATCTTGGACACGTACTTTTGGTAGAGTTTTTTGTCGCGGGAGGAATTGGCCATTAGTTATTCTTTAAGAAAGATTCGATGGTGGCGTGGGACATCGGGAAGGCGCCTTTGCCATAGAGTTTGTCGAGTTGGGAATCGAGTTGCTTGAGTTCGTCTTTTAAGAAGGCGAGGTTGAGGGCTTCAAACTTCTTCAAGATCTTGTTGGAGAAGATGAAGTCAAAGCCATCGATTTCCTTGCCGCCGCAAGCGACATAGCAAGGAACGAAGGTCTCGATCTGCTTAAGGATACGGTTACCGAAGGCGAGCTTGAATTTCTTAATGACGAAGTTATCGAGTTCGGCGAACTTATCGTTCATGACTTCGGATAAGGGGAATTGACGGATGGCTTCGTCATATAGGCCCTTGAGTTGGAAATAAGGGATCGGCATGGATTCCTGGGGGTTAGCCTGGAAGGGACGGCCCTTATCGTCGAAGAACAAAGAGATGGCACGGTCATAGACCTTATCGGAGATGGTGAAGGTCGAGTCGTCGTTATTGGCGGTGCCGAAGAACACCACATTCTGAGGAATGGTTAGCTTACCATCCTTTAAGTTGATCGGGTCATTAGGCAATGAGTTAGGAATGAGGTCGATTTGCCAGGCCGAGGTATCGCGCATTTCCATGATGGAGAGGAATTCGGCGAAGTAGTATTCGATACGGGCCAAGTTCATTTCATCGAGGGTGATGATGTTAAGGTCTTGGCGGTATCCGACGGCATATAAGGCCTTTAGGAATTCGGATTCGTTGAATTTCTTGGTGAATTCGTTGTAGTAACCAAGTAGTTCCGACCTATCCTTCCAAGAAGGCTGGACCGGGATGATGGCGGTTGGGTTAGCGAAGAATTCGCCTAAAGCCCAAGCAAGCGAGGTTTTACCGGTACCGGAGATACCTTCGAGGATGATTAGCTTCGAAGTGGCCATACCGGCGAATAATTGACGGATGGTATCGATACGGTAGTAAAGGGCGTGTTTAGAGGCGGCGTAGTTACGGAAGGCATTGCAGATTTCTTCAAGCGATAATCCCGGACGAGAGGGGATATCCATATCGACCCCACGATAAGCGGCGTCGACCGACATGAGTTTGGGGAAGCGGGTGTTGGAGATATCCACCGCGACTTCGCCCCCCTCTTCGCTAGTGGCTCCGGCGGCCCCATCTTCGGGCTTAAGGCCCATATAGCCGACCTTGAGGTTAAGGATCTTGTCCTTTTCTTGGGTGGCTTGGTAGAGCTCGTAGTTAAGGGTTTCGACTTGCTTACGGAGTTCGTCCTTATCTAGTTCCCGTTTGACGAAACGGACATATTTTCTGGCCCAGAAGAAGATAAGGAAGCCGAGACCACCGATCAAAGCGACGAAGAGGATGAAAAATAATACATAGAAGAACCAACCCCAGAATCCAAAGTTGCCGGAATATTGGGCCATGGTGTTGCCATATTGCCGGAAGTTATTAGGAACATCCGCCCAGGGGGAACCACAGGATTTAGAAAACCAGGTTCCGATATCCCGGAAGATGAGTTCGAGCATTTGTCTTAGATATTGGAAGTATTCGTTCATAATGGCATATCCCTCAAGATTTTGAATTGGAGTTTGGCGAGGAAGCTTCCTCCCATGTTGGCGTTAACGCAGTCTAGGTCCCAGCCTTCTAAGTAGAGGCCGATGGTCACCGGGGTTGGGGTGAAGGCCTTAACGGCGATTGCGAAGGGGTTTTCCTCTAGGACCATCGAACCGAAGGCATCGCTTAGTTCGTAGCTATCTTCTTCAACCGGCGAATACCCCGCTTCTAGGGAAGAGGCTAGGTCAAAGGGCTTAACTAGGGCGTCATGTCCGGCGTTGAAGGCGGTTAGCTCGCCATTACCGGGAACTAGGTTCTCGCTGCTTTCCCCATAGACGATCTTGCTTCGGTCTTCCACCTGCCCATAGACGATCTCGTATTTGTTACCGTCGCTAGATGAGTAGGAGTCATAAGTCCCCGACATCGAGTTATCCAGGGGACCGGCGTAATAAGTCGGCCCTTCTTTATGGGGATCGATGATTACGAAGTCCTTCGTAGAAGGATTATACAATGAGAAGCGCATCGCTTTCTCTAGTGAATTTAATCTTTGCGTCACTTCTTCCTCGGTGAAGCCAACGTGCGGGTGATTATGCGCCGTGACCGCGTTAGATTGCTCATACGCGCGTATAAAACAATCCGTCGGGTCGATTGAGACGTAGACGTTAGAATCCGAGTATAGATAAAGGGTTTGGTTTAAATAACCGCGGCTTACCGACTTAGGCATATCGGGTTCACCCGTGTCGGCATCGACATGGGTTAAGCCGCCATATTCGTAATATTCGGGGGAACGACCTGCTTCTAACCATTGGTCATGGAACATGGTCGAGACGGGATAGAAGGCACTTACTTTGGCAAGGTCGTTATTATCGAGGGACTCTTTGAATTTAGAGACATCCTCATCCACCCCTAGAAGCAATTTCTGGTCGCCATTAAGTTCGACGATTAAAGAAG
>CAMOQM010000042.1 GCA_946622925.1 uncultured Caryophanales bacterium
GATGCGCCCGTAGCTCAACTGGATAGAGTACCAGACTACGAATCTGGGGGTTACAGGTTCGAGTCCTGTCGGGCGCGCCAAAGACGAAACAGATGCCCAATCCGGGCATTTTTTTATTTTTGTGGCAACCCCTACCATTACTTCCTCCCATTAGCGATAATTAGAAGCATGAAAAAAGGCGCCAAGATCTTAATCGTCAGTGGTATCACCCTCATTGTTTTAGGCGTAACCGCCGCCATCGCGGTGCCTTTAGTCGTCAAAAGCATCGACTCCCCTAACCCCCCATCTATCGATCCTAATAAAACCAAAGTGGCCTGCATTGGCGATTCCATTACCTATGGACATGGGGTTTGGGCCACTAGAAATAGGGATTCCTATCCGGCCTTACTAGAAAAAGAACTCGGAACCACTTGCCAAGCCCTTAACTACGGGCTAAATGGACGTACCCTACTTAACGAGGCCGACCGTCCCTATTCTAAAGAGAACTTCTATGAAGTTTCTCGTTCCGCCAAAGCCGATATCTATATCATCATGTTAGGCACTAATGACTCCAAGCCCTTTAACTGGGATAAAAGTCAAAACGGAAGCCTCTATAAATCAGAATTAAAGGCCTTCGTGTCTTCCTATAAAAACCTAGATAACTCCCCTACTATCTATTTGCTTCAACCCCCTAAAGCCTTCCCCGATTCCAAAACCGGAACCATTGCCTTTTCCATCGACGATAACGTCATCAAAAACGAAATCCGTCATTTAGTGAGCGAAGTCGCAGCTGAATTGGGAATCGTATCCATCGATCTATATGGGTTAACGGAATCCCATCCCGAATGGTTCCCTGATGGGGTCCATCCTAACGCTAACGGGAATTTAGCCATCGCTAAACAAATCGCTTCGGTTATGAAAAAAGGTGCCTAGTTAGGCACCGGGGTTTTCCTTAGCTTCTTCTTTTGGGGCTATGGGCTCCTTTTTCTTATCGCCAAGAGCCTTCTTAACGAATATAGAGGAGATCAAACTAACCAAGAAGGCGGTCGCGCAAGTTAGGAAGAATAAGGGCACGAAATACCAAGTCGGAATCAAGGAATAGAAACATAAGGTTCCCACCATGTAGAGCTGATGGGCCATATAGAAGGGGAAGGAATACTTATCGGTGATACCGAATAAGGGGATGTTCCATTTGTTAAGGAACTTGAAGCAATATAAGAAGACGCAGGAAAAGGATAAGGCCACGGCAAAGAACACCAAATATTGGAGGGCCTTAACCCAGAACTCGGTGTAGCCTCCCGCCATCTTGCCGACCGCCAAATACCATAATAAGGCCGATCCGATTAAGACGACTAATGCACCCAATACCAAAGGTAGATGCTTTTTGTTCGGGGCTTCTTTGCAGATTGGGGAGAAGATCTTCCTGCCGATGAAATAGGAAGCGATATAGACGGTGAAGACCGGGCAGAAGAAATTGAACAAGACTTCGATGGTGCAGATCAGGGGGATGACGATTAGGAAGATGATCTTGCCTTTCTTGGAGAAAGAGCCACTGACGAAGCGGTAGCAGAATGGGGTGGCGATATAGCAAAGCAATAAGATGCCTAAGAACCACAAATTGCCAAAGACGAAATTAATCCCGTCATTAGATGGGTTATAGCCGATGAAATTAGAGAACACGGCTGCGAAATCGCCTTGATATACGATTAGCCCAACCACGATCAATAGCACCACCGCCATGCCGACATAGGTAAGCATGGGAATAAGCAACTTAAGGAAGTTCTTCTTTAGCCAATCTTTGGGATTATCAATGGATTTAGATGAATATAAGAAGGCGCTAAGCAAGGCGAAGGTAAAAACCAAAAACGCCGAAGGCATGTAATAATCGATCGCCGGGGTAATGTAGAAAGAGGTGTAATGATAAGCGAAAATGCCTAAACAACTTAGTAAGCGTAACAAAGAAATGTTATTCAGCTTCTTCGGCGCGATTTTGGGAGGATTATCCATAGGGAGCTCCTTATGATGCTTTCATTATAAAGATAGTCTTGGGTGAAAGAAAAGCCTTTATAAGAAAGGTGCTAGACAAAAGAAAAACTCTTGAAGAAGCACCTCAAGAGTCATTGATTCAATTGGTCGGGACGATGAGATTTGAACTCATGGTCTCCTGCTCCCAAAGCAGGCGCGATAACCAAGCTTCGCTACGTCCCGAGGCCAACATATTTTCTTCCTTTCCCTCCCTTAGGGCAAGAAAAAGCGGCCATGGCCGAGAAAAAGGTTGAACGGCAAATTGAAAGAGTCTATATTTAACGGGCTTAGGAATCTAAGCTAGATGCGCCCGTAGCTCAACTGGATAGAGTACCAGACTACGAATCTGGGGGTTACAGGTTCGAGTCCTGTCGGGCGCGCCAAACTATGAATTAAAGGATTAATGCAAAAGTGTTAATCTTTTTTTGTTTAATGAGTTGTCCTCATTTTGTGGACAACTGAAATATAGTAAGTTATCATATTAATATGATAAAACATTCAATTCGCTATTTTAACAACAAACCTGTTAGGGCAGTTTGGGATAATGACAAATCAGAATGGTGGTATTCCGCTGTTGATTTTATTGATATCCTTGTTGAACCAAATTCTCCTAGAAGGTACTGGAATAATGTAAAAGAGAGAAATCCTGAGTTGTCTCCATTTTGTGGACAACTGAAATTATATGCTGACGATGGTAAAAAATATCTTTCTGATGTGATTAACGAAAGTGGCGTTAGAGTTCTTTTGACAATTATTCCTTCTAAGTATAGGAAGCAAGTTCAAGACTGGATTAGTAGTATGCTTGATCCTATTGATGAACAAAGCAAGAAAAAGGCTTATGAGTTATATAAGACTGATTTGATAGAAGAAAATGAAATAGGCAAAACTATTGGTTTGCAAAAGATACATGCTTACTTGTTTGAGGGTTTATATCCTTTTGCAGGTAAGATTAGAACAAAAACTATTTCAAAAGCTGGATTCGTATTTGCTAGCGGCGACTACTTACCCCAAACACTTAGTGATATAGACGGAATGCCAGACGATACTTTTGCTCAAATCATAGACAAATATATTGAGATGAATATTGCTCATCCGTTCATGGAAGGAAATGGTAGGTCTACAAGAATTTGGTTAGACATGCTTCTAAAAGAAAGAATTAATAAATGTATAGATTGGTCAAAGATAGAAAAGAATGATTATTTATCTGCGATGAAAGATAGCCCAGTCAATCCAAAACCAATATTTGATCTTTTGGAAAATGCTTTAACCGATAAAGTGGATGATAGGGAACTATTCATGAAAGGCATAGATTACTCCTATTATTACGAGGAGGAAGAATAATATGCTTCATCAAATGAATTTATGGAATGATTCCTTTGAATCAATTAAAAGCGGAAGCAAAACGATAGAGATGCGTCTGAACGATGAAAAAAGAAGATTAATAAACGTTGGGGATATTATCGAATTCAGAAACACTTCAACAAGCGAAAATATCTCTTGCCTAGTTAAAAACATTTATAGATATAAAACCTTTGAAGAACTATATTCTCATCACGATAAAGTTTCGATTGGATATAGAGTTAACGAAACGGCAAATCCTGATGATATGCTTACTTATTACACAAAAGAAGATATTGCTAAGTATGGTGTACTAGCAATTGAACTTGAACTCAATAAAAACCAAAGCAACTCAAAATAACGAGGTGTTCAATGGACTAGTGAAATGTTCAATGGAACTCAAAAGTGTTCAATTGGTATCAAATCGCTAATTCATAGCCAAAGACGAAACAGATGCCCAATCCGGGCATTTTTATTTATCTAGGATAATATGATGAGGCTATTAGTTTCTTAAAGACCAGTAGCGCCAAGGCCTTTAGGCCTAGCCAGCATAATCCTTCCTAAATAAGCCCATAAAATAAATAAAGATGGACTTAGGCAACTACCCTACTAAAATAGGGCACGTTGCAAGGAGGAATCCCCATGCCTTCAAATCAAAAAATACTCACCATCCAAGATATATCCTGCTTCGGCCAATGCTCCACCACCGTCGCCCTTCCCATCATCTCTGCTTTGGGGATAGAAACCGCGATATTACCGACCGCCATTTTATCCACCCATACGGCCGGATTTAAAGGCTTTACCTTCCGCGATTTAAAAGAAGATATCCCTTCTATCGTCGCCCATTGGGAAAAAGAGAACATCCGCTTTAACGCCATTTACACCGGTTACCTCGGCCATCAAGATGACGTTAAGGAAGTGTTGGAACTAGATTCCAAGCTAAACGAAGGACCCTTAATCGTCGATCCCGCCTTTGGCGATAATGGTGCCTTATATGGGGGATTTGACGCTAACTACGTTAAGGCCATGGCGAAGTTATGCAGCCAAGCCGATATCTTGCTTCCTAACCTGACCGAAGCCTGCGCTTTACTTAATATCCCCTATTCTGAATATCCTAGCGATGAGCAAATCGATGAAATCTTATTAGGATTAACTAAGTTAGGTGCCAAAGCCATCGTCTTAAAAGGTTTAGGCAAAGACCATAAGCAAACCGGCATCACCGTCTACTCTAATGGCATTAGGCAAGATTACCGCCATGACCGTTTATCCAAATCTAGCCATGGCACTGGCGATGTCTTCGCGTCCGTCTTCGTCGCTAGCCTAATTAGGGGATTACCCCTACTAGAATCCGCCAAAACCGCCGCCGACTTCACTTACCAAGCCATCAAAGCCACCCAAAACGATCCCACCCATTGGTATGGGGTCAAATATGAGCCGTTGCTTACTAAATTAGGCAATAAAATAGACGGATTACTAAAGTAAATGAAAACCTCGGATCGCTCCGAGGTCTTTTCTTATCGACTACTTGATTTCGTTGCCGTCGTCGTCAACGGGGACGAGGTTATCGGCATCGGCACCACAGATTGGGCAAGATCCGTCAGGGTTGGCCTCGACGATCATACCGCAAACTAGGCAACGATATTTTTGGACTTTCTTTTCTTCCATGGTATCTCTCCTTTGCTTAATTATACACTAATCGGCCAAAGTTCCCATAGGGTCCCATGGATTAAGATGGATTGGGGCTTTCTTGCAGGCGGCCACCCACTCCTTCTTAAGGTATTTGGTCTTGACGACGGCTTGGTAGACGAAGGTCTTAAACCAAGTATCCGACATGACGTAATAGCCCTTTGAACCATTGGATTCGCCCCAGGAATTCTCAATCTTCCATTTAATGGGGGTTTCACCATCTAAGTCCACCCCGGTGATGACCATCGCGTGGTTCATCGCGGAATGACGGAAATCTAACATCGCCCCCTTATCGAATTCGACGGGGATGCCTAAGGAAGATTCATAATCGAAGGCCTTATCGTCCCAAGCAAACGAGGAACGGTCGCGGTAGAAGCTGACGTCGGCCCCAAACCAGACCGGTTCGCCGGCTTTAAGCTGCTTGACGATGGCTCCGATTAGTTCGTCCATCGGAAGGTTGAAATGGTTGATGGCCTTGCCTTCTAAGACGTTACCGAGGTAATCCACGGTGAAGTTCTTATAGAAAGGCTTATCCTCGGTTGGGGAATTGATCAAGGATTGGTACTCATCGATTTCGGGGCCAACGAACTTGGTGAAGAAGCTCTTGGGGGTGAATTTCTCGCGGTGGTACTTCTCTTTGTTATCGATATAGACGAATTCGAATTCCTTAGGAGGTACCCCAAAGGCGGAAAGGAATAACTTATAGATTTTAGCGATGGTCTTTTCCTTTAAGGGCCGGATTTGGCTGGCTTTGCCCTTTTTGGCATAGCTATGGGCCTGATAGGCGAAGTTACGGATGGCGGCGTTGACGATTTGGTTAAGTTGGGCGGTATGTTCGCTTTGGAAGGTCTCGGGGAAGTTATCCTTAGGAACTAAACCATATTTTTTAACGAGGTTAACGAACATATCCCATTGGCCACCATCGGAGACCGGGCAAGAAAGGATGTGCATGAAGACTCTTTCATTGGGGGAATATTCGGCTAGTTCGATGATGGATTCGAGGGCATAGTTGGCTTTTTCGATTTTATCGAATAAAGCGATATAGTTCTGGGATAATTCAAAGCTCTTAATGCCGATTTTCTTAGCAATGGATTCCCTTAAGACGTTAAGTCCGGCGAAAATCCAGCACCTTCCCGAATTCTTTTGATCAGCCACCGGAATGGTCTTGATTTCGGTATTGAAGGAGAGGTTGGTTTTGCTTTGGGCTTCGCTAGTGAAGACGACGTCGCTAAGCTGGGTCCGGCTTAAGGCGTGACGCAAAATGACATTGGCCCTTTCTTTATCGTAATCCTCTAATAATTTGGCGCTGCTATTAAGGTCTAATGCCCCTTCGATGGTGCTTGCCATGGTTATTCCTCCTGCAAAAACAAAGCAATTATAATCCCCCATCTAGGGGGTGGCAAAGAATATGCGACAAATAAAGTTAATATATCTTTATCTTAATGATAAAATCTTCAACCGATAGGAGATTAACCCATGAACGAAAACCTAGCTAGATTCTTCACTTACGTCCAAATCGACACCCAAAGCGACGACACTTCCTCGTCGGTTCCTTCCACTTCTAAGCAACTTAACCTGACAAGATTATTACAAAGCCAGCTCAAAGAAATGGGAATCGAAGCCGAAATCGATGAATTCGGGGTCCTTTATGCCCATATCCCGGGCGAAAGTGAACTTCCTACCATCGGTTTAAATAGCCACGTCGATACCGCCTTAGAATGTTCGGGTAAAGACGTTAAACCCCAATTAATCGAGAACTATGATGGTGGGGATATCGAATTAGGACATGGCTATACCTTATCCCCCAAAGCCTTCCCTAATCTAAATAAATACAAAGGCCAATCCTTGGTCGTCACTAGCGGCGATACCTTACTTGGCGCCGATGATAAGGCTGGAGTGGCCATCATCATGGCGGTCGCTTCTTATTTCGTTAACCATCCAGAAATCAAGCACCACCCCATTGCCATCTGTTTTACCCCCGATGAGGAAATCGGACGGGGTCCCAACCATTTCGATGCCAAAAAATTCGGAGCCAGCTTTGCTTATACCGTCGATGGCGATACCCCATATGATATCGCTTATGAAACCTTTAACGCCGCCCATGCCAAAGTGATAATCCATGGCAAATCCATCCACCCTGGC
This sequence comes from uncultured Caryophanales bacterium, assembly GCA_946622925.1. GTDB lineage: Bacteria > Bacillota_I > Bacilli_A > RFN20 > CAG-826 > Alloenteromonas. The sequence continues at coordinate 7,171 of CAMOQM010000042.1, forward strand.
GAAGCCAAAGGCAAACTAATCAATGCCCAAACCGTGGCCTTTGCTTTCGATAATGCCCTACCCGAAAAGGTAAGACCAGAATTCACCGAAGGACACGAAGGCTTTAACCATCTCGTTGGCATTAACGGCAACGTCGACACCGTCGAGATGGCTTATATCATCCGTAACCACGATAGAAATAAATTAAACGAACAAAAGAAAGATTTCGAAAAAGCCAAAGAAGTCGTCGAAAGAGCCTTC
>CAMOQM010000043.1 GCA_946622925.1 uncultured Caryophanales bacterium
CGTCTTATCGGTCTTATAGTCCAATGCCGAGAAAGAGTCGTCAAAGATTAATATCTCAGGCTTAGTGGCAACCGCCCTAGCGATGCAAAGACGCTGCTTCTGACCGCCGGAGAAATTGCTGCCGCCTTGGGCGACTTCGGAATCATAGCCATTACGCTTATTGGAGACGAAACCGTCGGCATCGGCGATTTCGGCGGCCCACTTAACGTCGGCCAAAGTCATATCGGGATTCTTAAAGGCGATATTTTCTTTGATGTTGCCTTTAAAGAGGAACCCACGCTGGGGGGCATAGCCGATCTTATCGCGAAGATCGCTTTGGAGAACGTCTTTGACGTTAACTCCATCGACAAGGACTTCGCCGCGGGTGCAATCGGCCATACGCGGAATCATGTTGATGATGGTGGTCTTACCACTGCCGGTGGCGCCGATGAAGGCGATGGTTTCGCCTTTCTTGACCTTGAAGGAAATATCGGAGACGGCTTCCTTATCCGCACCGGGATAGGCAAAACCGACATTCTTGAATTCGATGGTGCCTTCTTCTTTGAATTCGACAGGATTAGCGGTATCTAAGACGGAGACTTCGTGGACGATGACTTCGTGGATACGTCTAGCACTGACGGAAGCTCTCGGCCAGATGACGATTAAGGTGACCAGCAAGACGAAGGACATGACGATTTGTCCAGCTAGCATAACGAAGGCATTGGTCGTGGCGAAGGTTTGGTTGGCGGCTTCGACGTTCATGCCGTTGATGGCATAGGCACTAGCCCAGAGGATGGACAAGGATAAGCCCATCATGACCATGGTGACTAACGGGGTGAAGACGGCTAAGGCCCGACCGGTGAAGATTTGGACCTTGGTGAATTCGACGTTAACCTTCTCGAATTTACCTTCTTGGTAGGTTTCAGCGTTGAAGGCCCGGACGACCCTGACGCCGGTGAGGTTTTCACGGGACGCCACGTTAAGGGCATCGGTGAGCTTCTGGACGATCTTGTATTTGGGGGTAACCATCAATAACAAGACGACGACGGCCGCGACTAAGATGAAGAGCCAGACGCCGGTGACGATAGTTAGCGAGGCACTTGCGTATTGGGCGAGCAAGACAATCGACCAAACCATGGTAATCGGGGCCACGAAGGCGGTCTTAAGGAACGTTAACCAAGCCAAGTGGACGTTTTGCATGTCGTTGGTGGTCCTGGTGATCAACGACTCGGTGGAGAAGGAGGCGAAATCGGCAATCGCGAATTCGTTGACCCTCTCATACATTTTCTGCCTCAAGGCAGTGACGGTACTGGCGGCCGTGGCACTGGCGACGAAGCGGATGATGATTTCCACCGCTGCCATCAAAATGGCACAAATGACCATGGTAAGGCCATATTGCCAAATCTCGGCGACGCCATTGGTCCGACTTGCCTGCACCGCGCCGGTTAGCAAAGAGATGTAACCGACGATTTGCATCATGAAGAAGACTTGGGCCAACGTCAAAAGGAAAATGGCGACGACGGCAATCCAGTTCTTCGGTTTCATGTTCTTAAATAGCAATTTGAACATGACTTCCTCCCTCCTTTAATTAATGGGTTTGACGCTTCCTAAGCACTAGCCTAACTTTAAACCCCCAATAAACAAAAAGCCCAATTTACCCAGTAAATCGGTTCTTGGCTTAGAGCTTCGCGGTTAAGGAATAGTCCATAGGATTGCGTATACGTGGAGTATATCACCTATGCGCCCGCAGGAGAAGTTTTAATCGTGTTCCATTTTGGAAACAGGCTCCTAGTTCAAGCAAAGGCGGAATGGGGAATTGTCTTGGAATGTCATGATAGGTTTGGCGGGACGAACAAAAGGTCGTCACCCTTGAAGATTCCTTAGTTTGCGGGCTGGAAAAAGTCGAAAGGGCCGAAGCCTATAAAGCTGATGGCGAATTGCTGCCGGCTTTAAACCAAAGCACTATCCTAGTCGTAGAAAATGACGCCTATTCGGTGAATTCCTATCAAGGCGGCAACAAGTAAACTAGAGATCTATCCAGATACCTTCGTCCCGGATAAACGAGCCTTCGATATGGCGGTAATAGTTTTGGGCTTCCTCATTAGAAGCGATTAACCCGACCAAAGAAGTAAAACCTTCATCCTTAAGGCGCTTTCTCAATTCGGCCATTAGGCATTGGGCTACCCCTTTATGGCGGTAGCTTTTTAAAACACAGATCCAATCTAGATAGGCTCTTTTTGAGCCGTCGAAACGGGTACAGATAAAGGAAGCATCGATCCGTCCCACCACTTGGTTACCAGCATAAGCAAGAAGGGATAACGAATTATCAAACTTAGAATCGGAAAAGCTCTTCTTTAGGTCTTCGATGTATTTCTCGTCTATCTCCCAACCCCAGACGTCTTCTTCCTCGCGGAGTCGCCTTTCGTAGGCTAAGACGTCATCTAAACGATCATATGTATATGGTTTTATCGTAATCGCTTCTTCCATTTCGGATTACTCCTTTACGAATATCCCTTGGGAGAAGATTTTCCTAAAACCCAGCGAGGAGTATAAGTGATAGCTAATCGGGTTCTTTTGGTCGACGTTTAAACAAGCTAGATAGCCAGAATCGATGATTTCATTTAGCAAAGACCCCACCACTAATCTGGCGTAGCCTTTCCCGCGGTATTCCTTCCTAGTGAAAACATAAGAAATGTTCTTATTGCCTTCCGCTGACTCACGGTATTTGGCCATCGAAACGATTTTGCCTTCTTCCCTAATAACCCGGAACTCATGGATCATTTCTTTTAGGTGGTCCTTATTAACGGCGTCTTTAAGTCCGCAGTCTTTTATAAAAAGGGTCGCTAGTTCATAAAGTTCATCCAAATCGGAAAGGGAAGCACGTTCTACTTTATCCGAAGGCACCGCGCATTTCTCCTTGGCTTCCATGAAATCCATCCCTACGGATAAACCAAAGCCTAATCCTCTCTTTTTAAAGGCCCTCATTAAGGCTTCCCCTAAATCAGAGGGGCAAAGATAATCCTTAATCTTATATTGATTATCGGTAAGGAAATCGACCATCTCTTCGGATAACTCTAAGTCGCCAAAGAAAAGCATATTGAAAGGCTCTTTCATCAAAACCACCAAAGTATGCTTCTCATCGCTAACCATTAAAGCATATTCCTCTTTATCGGTGGCCTTTAACAAAGGCGCGTCGAAGCGATAGAAAACCTCGGTATATTTATTGGTTAATAGGAAATCCCGATTCTCGTTATAGAAGGCATCCCCGCTAGGATAGATTTTGACCATAGTTTATTTGTTCTTCATTTCCTTTCCGCTTATTATCATACATTAAGTGGTCGGCCTGGATTAGGACGTCTTCGGCATAGGTATCGATTTCTTTATCAAAAGCGGCGATGATGGCGGAGACATTGGACTTCTCATAGCCTTCCTTGACCAAGTAGGAAACCTTACCTTCCACCTAGGACTTTGTAGACGGGGCGAACGAAGCGTAGTAGCAGATAAGTAATCAATAATTGGATGACGCAGGAGACAAGTACCACCAAGAAGAAAAGAAGGGCGCAGTTATAGTTGGAATCGGGCTTAATGCCAAGTTGAAGCAATACTTTCACACCATTGACCACCCCAAGGTGGCTAAAGAAGATAAAGCCCGAGGTTTTGAAGATGGCAAAGATTTTTTCCTTCTCAAACAAGGAAGTCATCACGTCAAAGGCGAACCACACTAGTAAAGGGGCGAAGAAACGGTAGCAATAATAGGCATAATCCTCGAATTTGGCGTGGGTTAAGGTGAAGGTAACCGATAAAGCTAGAAGCACCCCTATCGAGATAATGCCGAATAAGCGAGGCCGATAACAGTTAAGGACGGGGATATCGAAATATGCTAGATATGACCCGATGAAGAATAACGGTATGAAAAGCAATAATCCTCCATACTCAGGACGGAAGAATATATAGACAAAAAACAAGATAGCCGGAATAAATATCGACCACTTCTTCAAATATTTAAAAACGAAATAGAGCAAAGGCGAGCAGATGAAATATAGCAATAACGGCCTAACAAACCAAAGATGGGGAACCGCATTGGCCAGCAAAATATCGATTGCTACCGATTGGAAGGTCATTTCTATTGGAACCCCCCGCATCAAGGGGTATAAAACCTGTATGAATACTAGGCCTAATACGCTCCAAACGAAATAAGGGATAACCAAGGAAAACACCTTGCTTAAAAGCATCCTAGGATATCCATTCAAGGTGAACTTAGAAAAAAGCAAATAACCCGAAATGACAAAGAAGGTCGGGACGGCGGCATCCCCAATCACTAAAAATAGCCGTTGGATAATATAAGCAAAATCATAGCCGGCAAAAGTCGGATCCAGGACTTCGAGGTAGGAAGAATGAAGCGCCATGACCAAAATGGCTAGTCCAAAGGTCACATAATAGATTTTGTTAGATAGTCCTTTGCTTATCCTCGTCATAAATACTACTTCATGCGCCCTTATTATCGAGGATGCTTTCCATGATTATCGTTCTGGTCTTTAAGCCCATCTTTTTATAAAAACGCATAGCTTCTTTTTGATGGCTTCGTTCATATAAGGCCCTACTATTTGACTAAGCCTGAGCTTTCCACGCTAATCACTTTCTAAGATTATTATTGCTATTGACTTGTTTAATGCAAAGAAATCTTTGGAATTCCTTAATTATGTAGAGTTTTACTTCCGCGGAAATCCAAGAAGCAAATTCAAGAGCGATATCACGATGGACGAATGTGCCTCCGCCATAACGGCCAGACTTGGCTCTCATTCCTAAGGCGTTGGTCAATTCTATCCATTTCTTTGGGGAAATAGTAAAGGCGTTTTCCTCAGGCTTGGTTTTAAACCCCTCGAAATCGACGGGTTTAAAAACTCTCGTTATTCAATCGTTCCCAAATATTTAAAAACTGAATGGTATTGACTCTTCTAAGCCAATTAGCAATAACGCCAGTAAGAAGGCAGCCAAGATTCTTTATTTTTCAACCCGTTGGTTCGCCTTTTCTTTTCTGGTAAAAGTTGAACCCATCCTCGGTCTTTATGAGCCGATAACCCAATCTTTCGTAAAAGGCATTTGTCCGCTTATTCCAACACGGAGTATCCAGATTAATCTCTATAGCCCACGGGAAAACCTTTTCGATGCAATCCATTAGGCGGGTTCCGTAGCCTTTCCGATGATATAGGCTATCAATGAAAATCCTGCCAACGTATACGCTTTGTGATTTTTCATCCGGGAATATAATGGCAGCTCCCACCAAATCATCCCCGATCATCGCCGCATACAGATGCCCCTCCTGGGCCATTTGCTCATGCCACTTGGCCGAATCATATCCAGGCGGGCAGTCGCCTTTTGCTCCGCCGACATTAACATCCGTTTCAAAAGCCCTGATAGACATGTCTACGATTTTTGATACCTGCTTTTCTTCCGCTTTGACAATGCGCATACCACTTCTCCTCGTTGTCTTTTTAATGTCGACATATTAAAAAACGTCCCTGGCTATCGTATCAAGAACGTATTAGTCACACGTCTAGAAACATAACGTTTAATACAATTTCGGACACCCTCAAAAAAGTTCGGACACCCCAGTTGAAATTCAGACAGCTCTGGACACTTTCTAAAAGCAAGAAAAAGCCTCCCATTTAAGGTGTGATGACGCCATCGGGGACAATAAGCCCTTCGTTTCTATCCGAATAGCCTTCGCAATAACCAAGCAGCTCCGTCCCGTCTAAAGAGAGGGCAAATGGGTAAACGACTCAGGAAACCGCGCTTACGAGGTAATAGCGTTCGTCGCTGCTGCAACAATCTCGGTCGGTTTCGCTTCCAACAGAAGCACGGCTTCTGCCATATCTTTTGCCATCGACAAGAAGCAACGCTCGCGTTGTGGGGACGATGACCCCATAGAAATGGCCTTCGTATATCAAGGCTTTCTCCGGGGTAATCTTCACTTCGTAGGTGTTGGTTCCCGAATAATCCCCGTACTCCTCGTGGTAACCATGAAAAATCGAGTCACACATAAGCTTGAAAGAAGAGCTTTCGATTTGGATGTCCCTCCACTGCTCCTCGGTTAAGATTACCTCGTCGATGCTAGGATAATCCCCCTCTAAGGAAAGAATGCGATGCACTTTGATTTGATTCATTGCTATACCCCCATTAACTAATTAGATTGTATCCCAAACGGATTATCATGGCTATGGCAAAACTCGGCAAGGCTAGACCGTGCTCAGCACTAACGCTTTTATCACAACCAAAAAAGGATTCAACCTTGCAATTCGGTTCGAATTACAAATTAAAAAATGAACGTTGCGGCCGAAAACGGGACATTTGGCAAACCGCGCTGACGGCGTTTCGGGGCCTTTTGGGGTGCCTTTGCGCAATGAAACGGCGGAAAAAGCCGACCTTCGCCGGAAATCGGACCGGCTCAGTTCGGCTTAACCGCAATTTCGTGATAATGGCCTATATTCCACCTTAGATCTTAGAACCTAAAAGTACCCCGAATCATTGAACCCGTGGTTCAAGTGGGGTACTTTTTTAGATAACTAATTTTGAATTGTTTTTGTATTAGAAGACCATAATCATTGCAAGGTCGAAATTCATTGATGCGACATGAAGATCATTCCAATCTTTGGTTTGATAACCGCGATAGAATTCTTCAAAGAGCCAATGTTCATCGTTTTTCCAATACCAATGTGCTTCGTGGTAATGGACTAATCTATTGATGTTATTTGAAACCGCTCCATAGCTAACTTGATCTAAGGTTCCAACTTCGCCTTTGATAACCCATCCATCCCAATATTCTTTTCCAGCTTTTCCTCTAACTCCTTTACCGAACGCGTCGGTTAGTTCATGCAATTTGAAATAATCAGAACCTGGCCAAGGCCTTTGTGATGGATAACACTTGAAATCGGTTGTTAATGGATCACCGGCGTTAATTGCACTTGCTCCGTTATAGGAATAGATGAAACGTGGCATATTGATGTCTATACGTTTTCCTTCGTGATTGGTTTCTTGAACAGTTGCCCATTCACCTTCACTTGTTTTTCTTTGACAGTTCTTTACATATTGATCCCAGTCAAAGAGATTTTTGTTTTTGAGGATATATTCGTTATTACTACTAGCATCAGAAATCATTTTCTTTCTTTCCATAATTACGCGGACATTGTTCGCATCAACAAGGAAGGAGGAGAGTTGAGCAAGACTTAGCATATTTGGTGCTTTTTGGTCAGCTTTGAAATTTGGATCAGCAAGATTAACTTCATAAGCATAGGTACCATCAACTTTGAAATTCT
>CAMOQM010000044.1 GCA_946622925.1 uncultured Caryophanales bacterium
CAACAATTCAGGCGGAATACTCGGAGGTATCAGTGACGGAAGCGATATTATCCTTAAGGATAGTGCCGGCCCTATCAATGACTTCTTTACCCGATACCATGTCGGATTGGTTGATAGGTAAACATCCGGTGCGCTTAATCCAGCCGCCAAAGGCGAACATATCCTCGTTTTCTTGTTTGGAGACGGCGATTAGGTCCCAGCCATGGAATATCGAGAAGAAGCCGATATGGTCAAAAGCCGATAAGTGATTGGAGACGATCATATAGGAACGGTTTTTATCGACTTTGCCTAAGCCCGAGGCATGGGTACGGCAACGGGTGATAAGCAAAAGCATGAAGCAGGTCTGACTTAAAAACCACATGCCAAAGCGATTAGGCCCATAGCGGCGGGGGCTTCTTTGGTATTTAAGGCCAAGCAAAATGATACCGATGGCATAAATGATGAAACCCGCCCAGAAGAAGACAAAAAGCAACACCGGGACCAGCCAAACCCAAATGATATCGGTATAAAATCCCCCGAAATAGTAGGTTAACGAGGTGGCGATAGCGGAGAGGATTCCAAAAATAACGACTAAAGTCATACCGGCAATAGTAAAGCACTAGAGAAGAGAAAAGACAAAGAAAAAAGAGGAAGTTCAACCCTCCTCTTTCTCGTTTTTCTTGTGAACGTGATAGGAACGGGCTTTTTTATTTTCCAGCTTCTTCTCTATCATTTCCCAACATTTATCGGCTAATTCCCTGGGACTAAGGGAAGCATATTCGTCTTCATAGATAACGCCCACGCAATCGAGGTAGACATGGGTTCCCATTGGGAAGCGCTTGACTATCGCGTTGGTGTTTTGCAAGGAGAATAAGGCGATTGGGGCTTTAGAATCCAAGGCAAGGTGGAATGACCCGGCATGGAAGGGAAGGAGGATGGGATCAGGGAAGTCTTTGTTCCTCGTGCCTTCGGGGGCGATGACGATTGAATTGCCTTTCTTAATTAACTCAACTGAATCGGCGATGACCTTTTGCCCATTGGCCATATCCCCTTGGATGATAGGGAGATAGCCGGCCTTACGCATGAAGGCCCCGGCGACGGGAATATTAAGGTTAGATGGCTTGGAAATAAATAGGAGCGGGGTCTTTAATACCGAGGCCAAAACGAATTCGTCAAACATCGATAAGTGGTTATGCATTATGGCCATGGCCACGCCATTTTTGGGCAGTTTTCCTAAGCCTTTAACGTGGACTTTGACGCGGAGCACCTTAAGGATAAGGAAGGCGGTCTGTTTAATGATCCACATGGTGGGACGGCTAGGCGGGTAGACCTTGTCTTTGTCCCTGGCAATAACCAGGGAGAAGATATAGAGGATGACGATATAGGCGGCGCTGGTGGCTAAAAAATACATCAGCCAGAATAAAGGGACGGTCCAAAACCAATACCACTGATGATATAGACCCAATCCCCAATAATTTAGGCCCGCCAAAGCGGCCCCGATGAGAATGAACAAAATGAATACGAACATGCAAAGATTATGACAAAAGCAAGCCCGTTTTGTAAATGAGCACTTAGATTGATATCTAAACCAAGAGCCATTAAAATACCCTCCATGAATCCAAAAGACATCTTTGTTTCTATATCTAGAAAATTAGCCGATGGTGACCTAGAAGGAGCCAAAACCGAATTTCGGGAAAATCTCGAAGCCCTTTATAAGGAAAACCCCTTATTGACCCTAAAGACGAACTTCGAGTTGCGCTTCATTTCTAACGAATTTGAACAGGCCTATCAGGATAACGAATACTTCCAGGCTTTGCCTTATGTTAGCCAAGAAGTGGAGGAATATCTTCGTTCCTTACCTAGGTTAATCCGGGCTAACGAGCTAAGTGCCTTCCAACGCAAAGAGAAAACCGAAGAGGAAATCGAGGGAATGCTTAATCCGAGCACCAAGAATGAAGAACTCCTTTTCCTTGTGTCCTCCCTTGGCAATAAGGACATAGCCCCATATGAAGATAAGCTTATCGCCTTGCTTGATTCGCCCGTCCATGATGACGTCAAGTCTTTTACCTTGATGCTACTTGCTTCTAAGGGCGTCAACAAAAAGGTCAAACTCACCAAAAGTGGGGCAACCATCGAATTAAATCCCTCTATGGTTGGTGTGCCTTTCCAAAACCCCGATTACAATACTTTGAAATCTAATCTAGCTGGCATTAAGGACGTGACCGTGGCCGATATCGCTAGGCGCTTACTTGATCAGTGGGCCTTATATTGTTACCCGCTTAAACCCTTGCTTCCGGGAGGATTAGAAGCTACCGGTGAAGCCTTAAGCCAACTCGCTTCCTATTATCTAGATAATAAAAGTGAACTCGGGGAAGGGGCCAAGACCATCGATGAGGCCTTAAGGAACGTGCCTCCGTTAGAGCTATAAAAACTCTTCCCTTCTATCTATTGATAGCGTATATTATTAACCGCGTTATTTGAGGAAATATAAAATGAAATCCAACGTCAAAGAATTAGAACCCGGTAAGGTTCGCATTGAGTGCGAAGTCGAAACCAAGGATTGGAAAGCCGCTCAGGAAAAGGCCTTCCGCAAATTGGCCGCCAAGGTCGTCGTTCCCGGTTTTAGGGCCGGCAAAGCCCCCGAGGCTATGTTAAGGGCCAGGGTCGATAGCTCCCGGATCATCAATGCCGCCATCGACGAAATCCTCGGACCTACCTATGGTAAGGCCATCGCCGACAACAAGCTCCGCCCGATGTATCAACCCACCGTCGATATCACCAAGCTAAGCGACAATGATCTCTCCGTCGCTTACGAAGTCGTCTTGGTCCCCGAAGTCACCTTGGGTGAATACAAGGGCCTCCATGCCGAAAAGAAGAAAGCCGAAGTCAAAGACGAAGACGTCTCCGCCGCCATCGCTAAAAGGCTAGAAGGCAACGCCGACCTCGTCGTCGTCGAAAGGGAAGCCAAGATGGGCGACACCGTCACCATCGATTTCGAAGGCTTCATCGACGATAAGCCCTTTGAAGGCGGAAAAGCCGATAACTATGTCCTAGAACTAGGCTCCCATTCCTTCGTCCCTGGATTCGAAGAAGGATTAGTCGGTGCCAAGACCGGCGAACAAAGGGATGTTAAGATCACCTTCCCCGAACAATATGTCGCCGAACTCGCCGGCAAAGACGCCACCTTCAAAGTGGAAGTCCACGAAATCAAAGAGAAAGTCATCCCGACCCTCTCCGACGAAGCCGTTAAAGACCTCGGCCTTGCCGATGTCGAGACCGTCGAGGCCTTAAACGAATACGAACGCAAGAACCTCCTTGCCCAAAAGGAAGATCAGGTCAACCGTGATTATTACACCGACCTCGTCCGTCAAATCATCGACGCCTCCAAAGTCACCATCGCTCCGGCCATTATCGATGCCGAAGTCAAGCAGCAAGAAGAAAACACCCGTAAACAGGTTGAATCCAATGGCTTGACCTTCCAACAATACCTCGAAATCACCGGACAAACCGAGGAAAAGCTCCGTGAATCCATCCGTGGTGGGGCCGAAGCTAACCTCAAATCCTACCTCGTCATGGAAGAACTCTGCATCAAAGAGAAACTCCTCGTCAGCGACGCCGAACTCGATTTCGAGATCTCCAAACTCGCCGACCAATACAAGATGAAACCCGAAGAAGTCAAGAAAGCCCTCGGCAACCTCGAAGGCTATCGCGATAATCTCCGCCAGAAGAAGCTTCAGGACTTCATCCTCGCTAACAACAACTGATTTAGTTAATCCACAATTTCAACAAGGAAAGGAGGCAAATTATGCCGAAAGAGAATCCCTCCAATTCGCTTCGTTTACCTTTGCTTGTGTGTCGCGCCTTGATCGTTTTCCCCGCCATGAGCGAAGAAATAGAAGTCGGACGCGACTTTTCCATACAAGCGGTGCGCCTAGCGTCCTCCCAAACCAATAACCTCATCTTCGTTACTTCCCAAAAAGACGAAACTAACGATAACCCCCAAATCCAAGACCTTTATGAAGTCGGCACATTGTGCCGTATCATCTCGGTCAACGATTCGGGGAATACCATTCGCATCCGCGTGGTGGGTAGCCGCCGTTATCGCTTTGTCGATATCTCGATGGAGCAAAACACCTTATTCGCCGTCGGTGAGATGATCGAAAGCGAAGTCCTAACTTCCACCGAAGAAGCCAGTTACGTCAAGAAGATCCTCGATAAGGTCTTCCAATCCAAAGCCTTGGGCAACCAAGTCCCTAGAGGCGCCTTGACTAGCTTCCGTAATGGCGGCAAAGCCGAAGACCTCGCCGATACCTTGGCCGTCTTCCTCCCCTTAACCATCGCCCAACGTCAAGATTTGCTTTCTGAAGCTTCGGTTAGAGCTAGGTTAGATAAGATCATCAAGTTCATCGAAGAAAGCGAGCAATCCATCGATTTGGAAGATAAACTTGCCAATAAAGTCCGTGAATCCAGCGAGAAGCAACAACGCGACTACCTTCTCCGTGAGAAGATGAAGGCCATTAAGGAAGAACTTGGCGAAGGCAAGGATAATGACCATTCCGAGGATGCCATCTTACGTAAACTCGAAGAAAATCCCTATCCCGAAAACGTTAAAGCCAAAGTCAAAAGCGAATTACGCCGCTACTCGATGATGCCTGAATCCTCCTTGGAATCTAGCCTCATCATGTCTTATATTGATACCCCCATGGCGGCCCCTTGGTTCCAAAAGACCGAGGATAACGAAGACCTTGAACACGTCAAGGAAGTCCTTGATGAAGACCACTATGGTCTTACCAAGGTCAAAAAGAGAATCGTCGAATATCTGGCCGTTAAGAAGATGACGGGCAATCTTAAAGCCCCGATCCTTTGCTTCTATGGTCCTCCTGGATGTGGTAAGACATCTTTAGGTAGGTCAATCGCTAGGGCCTTAGGAAGGAAGTTCTTTAAAGCCGCTTTAGGCGGTATTTCCGATGAATCCGAAATCCGCGGTCACCGTCGTACCTATGTCGGTTCCATGCCAGGGCGTATCATCCAAGGCATGACCAAGACCGGTGTCGTTAACCCCGTTTTCCTTCTCGATGAAATCGATAAGGTCGGAGGCGGCTCATATCGCGGCGATCCCGCCAGCGCGCTACTAGAGGTCCTTGACCCCGAACAAAACTTCGCCTTCAACGACAACTACCTCGAAGAGCCCTACGATTTAAGTAACGTCCTTTTCATCGCCACTGCGAACTATCTAGAAAACGTTCCCGCGCCGCTTCGCGATAGGCTTGAACTAATTGAAGTTCCTTCCTATACCGAAATCGAGAAGATCAAAATCGCGAACGGCTTCTTGATTAAAAAGCAATGCAAAGCCAATGGTCTTAAGGAAGAGGATATCAACTTCACCGAAGATTCCATCAAGACCCTTATCGAGCATTACACCATGGAAGCCGGCGTCCGTCAGCTAGAGCGTCTTATCGCCTCTATCTGCCGGAAAGTGGTGGTCGATTTATTTGCTAAACCCGACATGGAAAAGCCGGTCGTCATCACCCCCGATAAGGTTCACGAATACCTAGGTATCGAGCTTTTTGAAGGCTCTAAGAAGGAAAAAGAGAACCAAGTTGGGGTCGTTACCGGCCTTGCCTATACCGAATTCGGGGGCGATATCCTGCCTATCGAAGTCACCTATTTCCCGGGTAAAGGCGGACTGGTCTTAACTGGCAAATTAGGCGATGTCATGAAAGAAAGCGCGACCATTGCCCTTGACTATGTTAGGGCCAATGCCTCTCGTTATGGCATCGATGACGATATCTTCCAGAAAAACGACATCCATATCCACGTCCCCGAAGGCGCCGTTCCAAAGGATGGTCCTAGCGCGGGTGTGGCCATGACAACCGCCTTAATCTCTTCCTTATCCAATAAGAAAGTGGACGCTAACGTGGCCATGACGGGCGAAGTCACATTACGAGGCAAAGCCTTGCCAATCGGTGGACTACGCGAAAAGTCATTAGCCGCCTTACGTAGTGGCATCAAACGTATCATCGTTCCTGAAGACAATAAGAAGGACGTCTCCGAACTTCCTCAGGAAGTAAAAGACAACCTCCAAATCTCCTTCATGAAGTGCGTCGATGACGCTTTGGAAATCGCTCTCGTCAAAGAATGAGTTTTGCCAAATCTAAGTTCGTAATCTCCGTAGCGGAGGTCTCCGCTAGGCCAAAAGATGGCTTGCCATGCGTACTTTTAATCGGACGCTCCAACGTTGGTAAGTCGACTTTGATCAATGCCTTATGCGGCAATAAAATCGCCTTCGCCTCGAAGAAAGCGGGCAAAACGAAGTTGCTTAACTATTTCCTGATTAACGATTCTTTCTATCTCGTCGATGCCCCGGGCTATGGTTCTACCGACTTTGCCACTAAAGACACCATGCATTTCTCGAAGATGATGGAAGAATATCTTCCGCTTCCGCAGACTAAAACCGTGGCGCTTCTCCTTGATTTACGGATTCCCCTTCGGGAAGACGATAAAGCCTTCTTGAATTATCTTCGTAACAGCAAGAAGAAGTTGCTCATCATCCTAACCAAGGTCGATAAGATGAACCAATCCGATAAAGCGCGGGCTAAGCGCGAACTTGAGGCAGTGGGCATAACCACTTATCTAGAAAGCGATCTAAGCAAGGCTAAAACCAATAAAATCGCCGCGCTTATCGAATCTAACGCCAAATAAACGACTAGGCGATCTCGTGGTAGGTCGCCTTTTCTATTTTTTTATCCTTCCTTTTTTACTATCTTTTGCCCATAATAATGCCGTCTTGATGAACTAGAGGGACCATCGCTTCGCCTAAATAGAAAGCCGCGCATATTGGAAAGGGGCTAGGAAGGAAGATGGAAGTCGCTAGGGAGAGAAACGTTGCCCGCGTTAAGGGAAATCAAGTGCCTAATTATGTATAATTAGGAAATTGGGTGGTACCGCGAGAAATCGTCCCAATATGGGGCGTTTTATTTTTTCTAGGAGGTGCAATTATGTTAGATAAGCACTATGACCACGAGAAAGTGGAAGAAGGAAAGTACGAGAAATGGAAAAGCGGGGGCTATTTCACCGCGGGTGATAAGTCCAAGCAGCCTTTCTCTTTGGTAATACCTCCGCCCAATGTCACCGGCAAACTCCATTTAGGCCACGTCATGGATACCATTCCT
>CAMOQM010000045.1 GCA_946622925.1 uncultured Caryophanales bacterium
GCCACTTCTGGCCCATTATCCGAGACCTACTTCAAAGTAACTAATGGTTACATCTTCGTTGAAGTATCCTCGAATGGCGACGTCGATGGGCTTGATAGTAATGGTAACGTCTATATCCAAGGCGGCACCTGCATTGCTTGTGGCCCTAACCAGATGATGGCCGCTGCCCTAGATTATGAAGGAAGAGCTTCGGTCACCGGTGGATCATTGATCATATTTGGAATGGCGGAGGCCACCCCCTCCATTAGCGGCGTCACTTCTTCTAGAAGCAGCGCCTCGATTACCGCGGGTTCTACCTACAAAATCACCTTCTCAAATGGTAATGTCACCACGGGGCAATTCAAATATGCCCATTCGGGTAACGTCTATGCTTGGTCCGCATTAGGAAGCATCTCCTCAATCGCCAAATCCTAAGAAAGGGATAGCCACATATCAGCTGAAGGTATGTGGCTTTTTTATTGCTTTGGACCATTTGCTATCTATCATATAGCCATGATTACAATTTCCTTTATCGGCACCGGCCATATGGGAGGATCCATCGCCACTATACTCTCCAAACTAAAAGATGCGAGGTTACTCCTAAATAATCGTCACCAGGAAAAAGCCATTAAGTTAGCTTCTTCAATTGGGGATAAAGCTAAAGCCGCAACTCTAGAAGAAGCCCTAAATGCCGATTATATCTTCATTGGAGTTAAACCTAGCGATATGGATAGCCTAATCGCTTCTTTCCCCTTTGCCCCAAAAGGCATTATCGTTTCCATGGCGGCCGGCATTAACCTAAAAGATTTAGAAGGGAAATTACCTAATAATAAGATAATAAGGATTATGCCTAATACCCCGGTGATAATCGGTAAAGGCATGACCCCTTATTGCTTTAATAATCTAAGTAATAAAGAGGAACAAGATTTCATCTCCCTCTTATCCATAACCGGCAAAGTCAAAAGAATCGAAGAAAAAGATATGGATGCCTTATCGGTATTAACCGGCAGCGCTCCCGCCTATCTAGATTATTTCCTTGATGCCCTAATAAAAGCCGGAACTAAGTTAGGCCTAAGCGAAGAAGAAATCCAAGACTATGTCCTGACTATGGCCGAAGGCACCATTGCCCTTGACTTAGCTAGCGATAAATCCCCAATAGAGCTAGGAAAAGAAGTCTGTTCGCCTGGCGGATCCACTATCGAAGGGGTTATGAAAATGGAAGAAGGTGGTATCTACAATATGATGGAAGAAACCGTCCAAGCCAGTTATCAAAAGAACAAGAAGATGAAATAGGGATTATCGGTTAATCCCTCTTCTTTTTATCTAAGGTTGAGTGATAACTATGCTCTAGCATCGAATAGACTAGATCATCGCTTACCTCTTCATTTAATACCACCGTAATCCAATGTTTCTTATTCATATGGTAGGCAAGGTAAATCCCGGGTATACCAGTTAGGTTAGAGATATCATAGGGATCGGCTTTGAAATTAACGACATCGACTTGCTTATCCCCTTTCCTGCCTAACTTAGATTCTTCAATGCTCATGATAAGGGCAAACCATTTGTTATTGTCCTTATGACGGAAGATGCAATTACTATCATGCCAAGGATATTCGGGTTCGATATCATAAACTTCCTTAATATGGGAGATAAGGCGGTTGCTTTGTTTAGATAACCTAGGGTTATAGGAATAGCAAGCCAAGGCGATCTTCTCTAACTCTTTTTTATAGGCCTGCCCCACTTCAAAGGCGAACCCCGTATGGCTAGAGGCCCGAAAGGCGGTATATTCCTCGTTTAGATCATCCTCGATAACTTTACCGGTAAAGAAATCGTTGCCATAGGCAAAGATGGCAGAGAAACCTTCTATGGATAACTTGGTTTGGTAATGGTAAAAACCATCTTCCCCAAGGGCAAAGCCATAGGCGATAAGCTTCTCCAAAGAGAACTCACCTGAACCAAAGACTTCTTCTTCAAAAGATCCGATTACCATAGCTATGTAATTATAAACCTAATACCGTCGCACGGCATTCCCATTAGGTTTTGTCCCCAAATATAAACACTTTTGGGGAAATGAACCTTCCTTATAAGGTGTGGAGAATTGTTTCGAGTTCGACCAAGCTATCAATTACCTCATCAAAAGAAGGAATTTGGCCAAAGAACATCGTTTTCATGTTAAGGTAGTCTTTCTCTAGCTCTCCCATGCGCATTGGCGTAGGGATGATCCTAATGGTTGAAAGACTACACTCCTCTAGTTTCGACCAATTATTTCGAAAATACTTGTTTTTAAAAAATCGAACCTCTTCAAATAAACCTAGTTTCTCGATAATGCCGTTAAAATAATCCGACCTAAAAATCCTAGCAACATCATAGTAATGCCTGAAATACCGCGTTGGTGTTTTCTTATCTTCTGGCCTATTTGTTTCCGAATATAGTATTAATAGCTTTTCCCAAAAGGTCCGGCTAATATCCACAACCGGAGTTTTGAATTCTTTATCGTCCCCATCTATATCGAAAAAGCGATTGTAATAAGGGGCTATTTCTTTAATTAAAACTGGAGTTTTTGCGGCAACTGGTCCTATTTCTAATTTAACCGAAGGCTTTATGTATTCATCTTCGGCAAGATGAGGATATCTAACATAAAGAACCATGGGGTCTTCTTCGTCGCTAAGAATTTCCAAGCCGTTGGTTTTCGAAGCCAAATTCGCCTTAAGATCAGCTTTTAATTCATTTTGAATAAACCTTGAACCCGATTCATTCATCATGGTTTCGAATTTGTAAGTTTGATTTTTGGTGCGCTCAAGATATACTTCCGAATCTGAAAACCCCAATTTATCCCACTTGATTATCAGGTCGACGTCTTCAGAAAACCTATCTATGACCCCATAGCATTTTGAAAGAGAAGTTCCTCCTTTGAAAATAAAATGGTCTCGGTATTTAGACTCGTTCATTAGGTATTTTAGGGTAAGGCACACCCAGAAATCCTTCTCAACGATCAAAGGCTGCACCCGCATCTCTCTGGCGGTAGTTTCAAAAACAACGTTCCTTCTTTCCGGATTCAATTCAAGAATTTTAATCATGGCTATCTCCTACAGATATCCACCACTACATTTCGAATCCAAACCGAAGTTAATTGGGTTTCTTCCAAAGCCGCTTTCTTATCTTCTGGAGACAACTTTCGGGAAAGCTTATCTATTTCGTTATCGCTAATTGAATCCTTGCCAATGGCTTTGATACACTGCACCAATAACATGCTTTTATAAGAAAGACCCACAATATCGCGATTCATCGTTCTTTTTAAAAAAACTTTGCTGCCTAATATCTCGTATTCTTTATATGGACCATTGGATAAATATTCATAGGCGGCAACGACCTGGGTCGATATGCCCATTAAGTTAAGCGCGGTATTCCCGGAAGGACAAATGGACCATTTATGCTTTCTTGCAATAGTATGGACGATGTTATCAACGGAAGGATAAATCTTGATATTGAGCAAAGAATCAAATTCATAAAGGCAATATATGCCTGGAATGATCCTAACCAAAAAGCCTTCATCTTCCATCCTTTCTAAACACTTACTGATGGTTTTGTATGAAGAGAGGTCAAGAAAGTCATAGCAAGAAAAAGAAGCCAGGCTTTTGGTCTTGATTGCATTAATAATTTGGGCCCGTAGTTCAGTGTTCATTGTCGCATTTATTATATACTTTTTGCGACAGTAATCAATCGTTACTCCCCGATACGATAATAACTGGACAGTTTGAAAGTTCGCCACCATTTTCCTCCTTTCGTCTTGGTAGTTTGTTGATTCGACAAACAGTGGTGTTAGGACATATTTAGCAGTGTCAAAACCAAGGAGTCAATACCCCCACTTTTATTACCTTTTATTAATTATATTAATACTCTATATTTATCCCCTATATACCCATAATTAATAGAAGGTAAATATTTTTCTATTCGCCATCAGCATGATAATCAGTCACTTTTTTTGGAGCGGGCAAATATTAATGTTCCCCTAAGACTTTTAAAACTTTTTTGATAATATTTTGTCAAATATCCCATATATTTGGCCTTTTTTGCTAAAATATTAGCATGTCGAAGTATGGCATTGAATTACAGGATATATTTGGGGAAATAGGCAAAACCCCGGAAAATGTTGCCGATGACCTCATGAACAAAATAAAGATTCATAGGAAAGAAGCCAAAATGAGTCGAAAACTATTGGCAAAGTTATCAGGCGTCAAGGAGTCAACGCTTCGCTATGCCGAAAACACTGGCAAAATTTCGTTAGCCAATCTCCTTAGGTTGGCAGATACCCTTGGCTATTTAGATGAGTTTAGGAAGCTTATGGAACGGCCATATTTTAAGCGCCACGTACTCTATTGATTTATCCACTTCTTAGCCGCTTGCCCCAAAATGCCCCACCGTGCCCCAAAAATAGGGGTTTTGCCCCAAAAACACCACTTTTGCCCCAAAAAGTGCCATTTTGCCCCAAAAGTGTTTACTTTGCCCCAAAACCTCATTATCTTATAGATAATAGGAGGAAAAACGATGGCAAAGCTACAAATTCCAATTGGGATAGAAGATTATAAAGCTCTTAAACAAAATTCATATTACGTCGATAAAACCCATATATTAAAACGGATTATCGATGCTCCTACTTCTACCGTTTTCCTATTTACTAGACCGCGCAGGTTCGGCAAATCATTAGCCATATCCATGGTGGAAAGCTTCTTTATCCTTGGGGAAGATAATTCTTCTTATTTTGCTAATACCAAAATCGCTAGGGAGGGGGAAGACTACCTCAAATACCAAAACGCTCTGCCCGTCGTCCACTTAAACCTCAAACGTATAGACGCCAAGGATTATAAAGAATTCCTTTCCATGCTCTCCTTGGACATTTCTTCTTTATATAAAGACGCGATAAAGCGTTATGGACTTAGTAAAGATAACCGTCCTTGGATCGATAATCTACTCGAAGAAAAAGCCGATGAAACCCTCCTAAAAACCTCGCTTGATCGTTTGCTAAGGATAATAAACGAAGACACCGGCAAATCCACCATAGTTTTAATCGATGAATATGATTCTCCCCTAGAAAAGGCATACCGCTGCTTCTATTACGAAGAATGCCAAAACTTCATGAAAGTCTTTTTAGGCGATGTGCTAAAAGGCAACCGCTTCCTAGAAAAAGCCATGGTTACCGGCGTTAGCCAAATCGCCCACTCTTCCATTTTCTCAGATTTGAATAATCTCAGGGTCAATACCGTGCTTTCTGGCAATGATCCAGAATATTTCGGTTTTGAGGAAGAGGAAGTAAAGGGGCTCCTCGACTACTATGGTTGCACCACTTCCTTATCGGAAATACGTAATTGGTATGGTGGATATCTATTCCAGAACACCATGGCTTTTAACCCTTGGTCCATCTTATCTTTCATCGATAACGGCGGGACCTTCGATGCCTATTGGACCAATACCGGTTCTTACTCATTATTAAAGGATACGGTTGCCACTTTAGCCGATGAACCTTATGGGAATCTCCTTAAACTATCTAAAGGCGAGTCTCTAGTGGCTAACATCAGAAAAAATATAGTTCTAGGTGAAGAAAAGTCTGATGTATCCGCCTTATATAGCATGCTAGTTTTTGCCGGCTATCTAAGTGCTTCATTGCTAACCCCGCCTAATCTATATTCGGTTAAGGTCCCTAACGAAGAAATCCGTCAGGCTTTGCAAAGGGAAATAATCGCCTATAACGGGGAAAGCCAACTACTACCTATATTAGCCAGCCTTCGCGATGCTTTCCTTAGGGAAGATGATGAGAGGATAAAAGAAGTCCTTTCCCAATATGTTCTAGCTAGTTTCTCTTATTTCGACTTAAGTTGCGAAAAAATCTATCAAATTATCGTTGTTACGGTCATCTCTTTGCTCTTCCAAGACGCCATCGTCAAATCGGAAGTCAACGAAGGCCAAGGTAGATGTGACTTATTCGTCCGTTCTAAAAACAATTCACGGTTTGCCTTCGTCGTTGAATTTAAATACCGAAAAGGCAAAAAGAGCGGCGAAGAGCTCCTTAACAGCGCAAAAACCGCATTGAAACAAATAAAGGCCAATGACTATGTTGAGGAAGCCTTAAGGACCACAAGTGGTTCCATATATGCTTATGGCATGGCTTTTTCTGGCAAAAAGATTGAAGTCATCTCGGAAAAGATCCGTTAGTAACCCTAAAGAAAGAACGCTTCGGACAATTCCCGAAGCGTTTTCAATTCCAATTCTTATTTCAAATCCATCGTGCCCAAGGCAAATGGCAATCCTTCATAGCAAGATGAATTACCATTGGTATTCTTAACGTAATACCCGCCATTGTTATATTGATAGTAGGTAGTATTGTCGTCAGAGAACTCAACGGTGAAGAAATACCACCAAGACACGTTATTCTCGGATGGGTCAGCTGTGCCGAAGATATGGTCCGTGCTATACCAACCGCTTTCGATGGTGGCAATTTTATTGGACACGGTATAGTTCCTATAATTGGTCCCTGATGTGATTGTTGAATTATCGGCGGCTTCAACGGCACGCTGCAAACTATCGCCAGATCCAGCGGTAATCTTGATAGCATCGGCCATCGTGATAAAGCCGGTTTTTGGAGAGCCTATAATCCTATCAATTCCAGTGTAATGCCCGGGAAGAGTCTTTTCCGCTTCGGCATTAGCTATTCCTTTCAAAATATTAGCGGACTTTAATGTTAGCTTTGGATGGTCCGTGCTTTGAAGTCCATCGATCCTAACGGCAAAACTCATCTTGTAGCCAGGCCAAAGCCCACTGACTTTTGTTAAAGCATCAATATAGTCGTCCTTGTGGTTGCTGTATTGGGCTAGTTCATCTACTTCCGTGTAATAAGTTGCCAAATCGCCATAACGGTTGGCGGGGGTGGTATCTTTATAACCCGACCCACTCCTCCATGCGGCGTGGTCATTGCCGTTCACATTGAACCCGTTGTCTTTGTAGGCATAGAAATGGTATTGAAGCGCCGTCCTAATCGAAACGGTCGAGGAATTGACGGTAATGGAAGTG
>CAMOQM010000046.1 GCA_946622925.1 uncultured Caryophanales bacterium
GATGAATTTGTGGGCGGGGTCGCTTTTCTTGTAGACCCTATATAACGGCGGGCAGGCAATATAGACCATGCCATGGGTAATCAACGGCTTCATGTAATTGTAGAAGAAAGTCAAAAGCAAAATCTGGATGTGGGCACCATCAGTATCGGCATCGGTCATGATGATGATCTTGCCATATTTGGCGTCTTCGATATCAAAATCCTGGCCCACTCCCGCCCCAATGGTTTGGATAATGGTCGAGAATTCTTGGTTTTGGAGCATTCTCTCCATGGTAACGGAGTCGGTGTTTAAAGGTTTACCTCTAAGAGGTAAGATAGCCTGGTGTAATCTATCTCTACCGGTTTTGGCCGAGCCGCCAGCGGAATCACCCTCGACGATGAATAACTCGTTGTTTTTATAGTCTTTGGATTGGGCGGAGGCTAGTTTATCCGAAATAATGGCTTCGACTTTCTTGGTTTTGCCGTTTCTTGCCGCTTCTTTGGCTTTCCTAGCGGCTTCCCTTGCGGCTCTCGAGGCTTGGCACTTCTTAATCAAATCAATGGCGAAGTCTTTATGCTCGGAAAGATAATGGAGCAAGTTATCATAGATAAAATTGCTGACAACGCTGGTAGCAATAGGCGAACCGAGTTTGCCTTTGGTCTGGCCCTCATATTCCAGCAAATCTTCCGGAAGTTTGACAGATATAACGGCGTTCAAACCTTCGTGAATGTCGTCGCCACTAAGCTTTTGGGATTCTTTGATGACATCATTTTGGGTAGCCCAATCGTTAACGGCTTTGGTGACTCCAAACTTAAAGCCAGCCTGGTGGGTCCCGCCTTCGTGGGTTCTAACGTTATTGGCGTAGCTATAGATATTTTCGCTATAGTCCTTTAAGCACCATTGCATGGCGATTTCTATCTTTATTCTGGAAGATTCACCGACGAAATGGAGGTTTTCCCCGATTTTCTCTTTGTTTTGGGTTAACACCTCAACGTATTGGGCAAGGCCGTTTTCATAGCAAAGTTCGGCGGTTTCTTTGTTACGTTCATCGGTGAGAATGAACTTAATGCCACGAAGTAAGAAAGCCTCTTCCTGAAGATGGCTATAAACGGTATCCCACTTAAAATCGACGGTTGAGAAGATTTTCTTATCCGGTTTAAACCGAATAAGAGTCCCGTGTTTTCTGGTGGTTCCAATCACTTCAAGGGGTACGGCTAAGTGCCCGCCATTTTCAAAACGTATATGGTTGATGTTGCCGTCACGGAAGACGGTAATATCGATCCATTCGGATAAAGCGTTGGTTACAGTTGCACCTACGCCATGTAAACCAGACGAGGTGGCATAGACTTTGGAGGCGAACTTACCACCGGAATGCAAAGTCGTAAAAATCAGTTGCACTGCCGGGATTCCGGTTTTTTTATGGATGTCGACCGGGATACCGCGGCCTTCATCCTCAACCGAACAAGATCCGTCTTTGTGAAGGGTGACCCTAATGACGGAACCATAGCCATTGGAAGCTTCGTCGACGCCATTATCGACGATTTCCCAAATGAGGTGATGGAGACCGGTACCATTGGTCGAACCGATGTACATGCCAGGGCGTTTCCTGACGCCTTCCATCTCGGAAAGCAATTCTATGTCTGCGGATGTGTAAGCTCTTTCGTCCATTGTATATACCGTATCAGTCTAATGACTGCGGACTATTATAGAACACAAGAAGATTGAAAATCACGCTTAAAAAGTCATAATATGTGCAGCCTAGGAGGCAAAAGTTTATGAATATTTACGTTGTAAATATACTGGTCGGCGTCGTAATCGCAATAATTTCATATTTATTTGGTTCTGTGCCCACCGGCGTGATAATTGGGAAGGTTTTCTTTAAGAAAGACATCCGTCAGTTCGGGTCTAAGAACTCAGGTGGAACCAACGCCGGACGTGTCTTAGGCAAGAAAGTCGGAATTCTCGTTATCATCCTCGATATGCTCAAAACGGTTATTCCATTCTACACCGCTTGGGCCGTCTTAACTTTTTCGGGACTAAAAGATTACATGGTCTGGGGATCCTACAATGCCGCCCCGTTATTCTATTGGGGATCGGTCCTATTCGCCGCCATCGGACATTGCGCCTCCATTTTCCAGAAGTTCAAAGGCGGAAAAGCCGTTTCTTGTTTCATGGGCACCAACGTTTTGACCTCTTGGATCGAACTTGTCATGGCGGGATTTAGCTTCCTTATCGTTGCTAAGAAGACCAAATACATCTCGGCCGCTTCCATCACCGCCGGAGTCTTAGGAACCATTACAGCTTGGGTCGTTGCTATCATTGCAGTTTCCATTCCCTGGAATCCGCATTGGCTAACGCTGATGTTTGGTTTCGAAGGCGCCCCGTATCTTGGCCTTGAATTCGCCGTCGTTGATACCGTTGTTTCGGCTTTATTAATCTTCCGTCATCGTAGCAACATCGCAAGGCTAAGGGCCGGCACCGAAAATAAGAATCCGTTTTCTAAGTCGGAATCTAGTAACTAATTAGTAGTTTTTATCAAGTGTGTGAAAATTTGCCATCATTAATTTGATGGCTTTTTTATTTCGATTACTACTGGGTTTTTAATTGACTAATTTTTTGTAGATCATTGATTAATTCACATTTTGTCAGCTTATTGAATTTTGAGAAATTCCGAAAACTTAAAAACGCGATAATCGCCTTCTGAGCGGTCTTAAGCCTTCTCCCCTACTGTTTACTGCTTTTAAGGCACAACGCCTCTCTAGCGGCGTTTTTAGCCCAACATATTTTGACTTCGTTTTAGAGCTATAATCGTCTCTAAATTGATATTAATGATTGGGCTTAATCTACACACTATTTATGTTTTGAGTTTCCGCCTTTATTGGATTACTCTTAGTGCTGATTATTATGCTGAGCAGCTTTCTTAACTTCACTCCTTGGCAACAAGAGACAACAAAAAAAGGTGCACGCTTGGTGCACCCTAATAACCGGTTGTTGCGTTACTCCAAAGCAATGAGCATGGGGTAGACGTTTTGCATGGCTTCGATTTCGACTAATTCGAGATCGCTATACTTTTCGCTTAGAAGCTTCCTAAGCCTATCCTTATCCTCGTCTTTGGCATCTAATCCATAGAAGACGGTGATGATGGATTTGTCTTCGAGGTCTTTGATTCCTTGTAGCAAGGCATCTACCGCATCGATGATATCGTGCTTGGAGGCGATTAATTCGCCTTCGGCGAGGGCCATATAATCCCCACCTTCGATGGCAATGCCATGGTTGGAGGAATCATGGGCCGCCGGGCAGATTTCGCAGGCGGTAAGGCCGGCAATGGACTCTTCGATGGTTTCGAGGTTGGTCTTAAGATCTTGGCCTTCGAAGTCGACCATCGGAATGGCGCTATAGGCTTCTAAGGGGGATTTAGACGAAATAACCGTGATTTGGGAATCATCATAGAGTTCAGCGGCTTGCTTCGCGGTTAAGATGACGTTGGAATTATTGGGGAAGACGATGACGTGATCGGCATTAACTTCCCTAAAGGCTTTAACAAAGTCTTCGGCGGAAGGATTCATGGTCTGTCCGCCCGAGACGCAATAGGTGACGCCCATATCCTGGAAAAGCCCAGAAATGGCCTCAGAAGGCGAAACGGCGATGATGGCGAATCTCTTCCTAGGCTTATCCTGCTGGAGCTCCTTAAGGAGGACTTCCTGGTGTTGGATGGACATGTTCTCCATCTTGAAGGTCACGAATTCGCCAAACTTTTGGGCATAAGCGATGGCTTTGCCTGGACGCTTGGTGTGGACGTGGACTTTGACGATAGTGCCATTTTGGACGGCCACGATGGAATCACCGATGGTGGAAAGGTAATCGATCATCTTTTGGAGATCGAAATTCTTAGGTCCATCTAAGGATTTAAGCAATTGGAGGATGAATTCGGTGCAATAGCCATAGTCTAGGACCGAGTTCTCATCGAAAGGAATCTCCTTCGAGGTCGAAATGCCGGTGCTAGGACCATTGAAGGCGATTTCCTCGATTTCTTCGCCAAGGAAGAACTTTTGGAAGCCAATGAAGATGGCAAGAATCCCAGCTCCGCCGCTATCGATGACGCCGGCTTCCTTTAAAACCGCCAAAAGATTGGGGGTATTCTCTAAGGAAGTCGCCATCGCAGGGATTAAATCGGCGAAAAGCGATTCATAATCGTCATAATGGCCATGGGCGGCTAATTTTTCATAGCCTTGCCTAATGACGGTCAGCATTGTGCCTTCAACCGGCTTAACTACGGCTTTATAGGCTTTGTCGCGACCGCCTTCCATCGCTAGGATGAAATCATCGGTTGTGATTTTGGTTTTGTTTTCTAAGGCTTTGGCAAAGCCAGAGAAGAATTGAGATAAGATAACGCCTGAATTACCCCTAGCCCCAAATAACATACCACGGGCAAAGGCGGCGATAATATCACCTAAAGGGGCATCTTGGTTATCCGCTAGGGTCGAGATGCCGCCATTATAGGTCGCCGTCATATTGGTGCCGGTGTCGCCATCGGGCACAGGAAAGACGTTGAGGTCGTTGATTCTTTCCCTATCTAGCTTTATGGCTCTAAAGCCATTGTCGAGAAGGGAAAGTAGCGACGCCGAAGATAAAGCGTCCATGGTTATCAGATAGTGACCTCTTTACCGTAGACGTAGGTAATTAAGGTTCCAGGACCGGAGGAAGCCCCAATGATAGGTCCGCTGGGGCCGATGAAGATTTCCTTCGGGGTGCCAAGTTTCAAAATTTCCTGCTTGAGGGTTTCGGCGCCTTCTTCATTATCGGCATGGCCGATCCAGATAATCTTGTTTTCGATGTCTTCGGCGGCTTCGACGGTGAGCCTAGCTTGTTCCTTAACGGCGTTCTTCCAACCTTTGACTTTGACGTTGGCGAGGTTTTCGCCAGCCCGATTGGAGATGATGATGGGCTTAACGGCGAGAAGGTTACCAAAGAAGGCACTGGTCGCGGAAACACGGCCGGCTTGCTTAAGGTATTTAAGGGTTTCGACTAAACCGAATTGGTTGAATTTGAACTTATTGGCGTCTAACCAGGCGACGACCTCTTCCAAGGTTTTGCCTTCTTTTAGCATTTCCGAGGAACGGATGGCCATTTCGCCTTGGGCATAGCCGGAGATTAAGGCATCGTAGCAAACGATCTTGCGGCCTTTATATTCCTCACGGAGTCCTTTGGCGATGACTTCGGCGGCCTTAACGGAGGCGCTTAACGCCGAAGAGCAGGCGATATAGAGGATATCTTCGCCATTATCGAGGGCTTTCCGAAAGTTCTTATCGATAACAGGATTGGAGACTTGGGAAGTGAAGATACGCTTGCCATCCCTCATGATTTGATAGAAATCGTGGAGGGAATAACCTTGATCATAATCAAGAGAAGCGACGATTTGCTTATCATCGACGGAAACGTCCATCGGGAGATAGTCCAAATCGTATTTCTCACGAAGCTCTTTTGGCAAATCGCCAGTCGAATCGATGAATATATGTACTTTAGCCATTTTGATTAGCCTCTTTTCTTATACGTTAGTGTTTTTCTTCATGGAGTTCATCACACGGTTGATGTCCTTTTCGGAAGGTTTCTTACCCATGGACATGTACATCGCGCGGATTTGTTCCTTGGAAATGGGAGGATGCTTTTCTAGTTCCCTTCTGATAAGGGCGCGGGCTCCGAAGAACCCGGCGACGGCTCCGATGACTAGTCCCCCAATAACCAGGGCGAACCAGCCGGGATCCCAGCCGAATAAAGTAATCACGATTAGGCCCTCCCGTCGTATTTGCCGGTGGAGGTGTCGACGGAGATCTTTTCGCCTTGTTCGATGAACAAAGGAACGCGGATTTTCATGCCGGTCTCCAAGGTGGCGTCTTTGGAACCGCCATTGGAAACGGTGTCGCCACGGACGCCCGGTTCGCATTCGACGACTTCGAGGATGACCTTGGCGGGTAATTGGACATCGAGGATTTCGCCTTCGTAGCTCATCATGGTGACTTCGCTATTGGGGGCGAGATAAGGGATGATGTCGTTATAGGTGGTTTTGGGGAGTTCGACTTGTTCGTAGGTTTCGCCATTCATGAAGACAAGGGTATCGCCGCCATCATAGAGATATTGCATGGTGGATTTGTCGACGTGGATGTCTTCAACGCCATAGCCGGAGTTGCGGGCGAGTTCGGTGATGGCGCCGGAACGAAGGTTTTTAACCTTAACCTTGGCGACCATCTTACGCATGGCGGTTTTGTTTAATAGAATGTCAATGACCCTGTAGAGGTTTCCTTCATCGATGAAGTAATTGCCTGGACGGAGTTCGGTAACGTTAATCATAGTTTTTCTCCTTAAATATGCATTACGCGGCAAGATTATATTATATATAAGCCTTTTTAGAAAGACCTTTCCTCAACCTTACGGAATTATGATTAATTGGCCTTGGAAACTTTGATGGCGTTTTGCTATGATTTCCCTATGTTTAAAGGGAAGATGAAATCGCGTATTGGCTTACTTGGATTATCCGCCCTGCTTTTGCTATGTGGATGTAATCCAAATAAATGACAATCCAGCGTTTCAACTACCGGGTTTTCCTCGGAAGTTCCTTCTTCCTCCAGCCTTCCATCAACCTCTAAGGAGTCTTCTATGTCAGCGTTATCTTTAGCTATCGATAATACCTTGGTAAACGTCACTTGGGAGGATAATCCAAGCGTCTCTTCCCTTAGGGAACTCGCCTCAAGTGGACTAACCCTAAACCTAACTAGATATGGTGGTTTCGAGCAAGTCGGTCCCATCGGGAAAACCTTACCTTCTAGCGACGTCAATCTCACGACTTCGCCCGGCGATATCTGCCTTTATGCCTCGAATCAAATCGTCCTATTCTTCGGCAAAAACACGTGGGCATATACCCGCCTAGGCCATATTAATCTAAGCCAAGGCGAATTAGCCGCCTTGCTAAATAAGGAATCGGTAACGGTCACCTTACGCTAAGCTTTTCAAATCAAAAACGGGTTATTGGCTTTTTCAAAGCCTAGATCACTCTTTTTCCCAT
>CAMOQM010000047.1 GCA_946622925.1 uncultured Caryophanales bacterium
GGTATGACGGGGACTTCGGCTTTGGCGGCAAAGGTGAAGGCGCCGGGCTTAAGGGGTTTGGGTTTACGGTAATTCCACCATAAGGATTGTTCGGGATAGACCAAGACGAGGTTACCTTTCCTTAATTGGTATTCGACCCCTTCGAGGAACTCTTTCATAGTTGCCATATTAGAAGATAAAGGCAAGGTGTTGCAGGAGCGCATGAGTTTGCCATAGAAGCCGGGGAAGCTAGTGTAGTTACCTTCGCGGATGACGCGGAAGAGCTTGCGTTTTTTAGAGGCGGTCGAGGCTTCGTAAGCCACTTGCATGGCAAAAGAATCCATAGGGGAGAAATGGTTGCAGGTGACGACGGCCCCGGTTTGGAGGTTATCGAGGTTTTCGACCCCAAATATCTCTTTCACGATTAAGGTTTTGTCGGCGATTATCTTCTTTAAGAATTTCCTTGCCAAAGCGAAGGTCCATCTGGCCTTGACTCTGGTCATGAATTTCTTCTGTTTATAATCGACGGTTCCGGGAAGGATCATCCGTCCTGGGGGATCTTCTTCGACGTCCTGATCGAAAATGCCTTGGGCTTCAAGGGCTTCGTAACGGGCGATGACCTCTAATCTTTCCTTATCTTTTTCCATTTAACGACCCCCTTCTTCGTAAATGGCCTTAAGCCTTAGGTATTCTTCTAAGATATCGTCGAATTGGTGGTAATGGAAAACCTTGTGGACCTTTTCCACGTGGTATTGTTTGATATTGTCGGTGTGCGGATAAGGCAACCAGAAAAGACGCTTGGAGAAATGGCGGACGACGGTGTGCTTATGCAAAAACTTCTGATCGTTATACCTTTGGGGGAGGAGCCTTTTCTTGGTGCAGGCCCGTTGAAGGGCGCTTTGATCGGCGAAAACGAGTTTCTTTTTGTTAATCCATTCTCTAGATTTCTCAAATAGTCCGGTCTCCCGGCATTTTTTCATATCAAAAAGCAAGACGCCGGCGTTGATATAACGAGGATTAATCAAATATTTGCCATAATGGTCATTACTAGCCGCGAATTCGGCGCCTTTGAAATCTTGTTCATAAAGCAGATGGATATCCCGGTTGAACATGATATCGGTATCCAAATAGAGCAATTTATCGGGGATGCCTTCGACTTTATCGGCCAGTAACCGAATTAAGGTATAAGGGGAACAATAGGCGGTTTCGTTAGGAGAACGCCCCATAAGCGATTCATAAAGCTCGGTGACGTCGACTTTTTCAACTTTGGATTCGGAATTATATTCTTTCATGACCCCATCTAGGAAAGAGATAAGGCGATCGGATATTGGGGTATAGACGGGGTTGACCCTAGTTAAGTTCATCGTGAAGACATAGACGTGATAACTATCGTGGCTTTGGTCCCTTTTGACGATGGAAAGAAGCGAGGTCAGGATTCCATCAAAGACTTTTTCGTTGCCACAATAGAGTAAATTAATCATCGGTCTTCTCGATATATTTAATCTTTTCGTAAGTGGAAAGATTGCTACGCTCCACCATTTGATTATACACGCGATTCCTTAAATCTTCGCGGGCAGCTTTTGGATTGAGCTCGGGATTAGGCCAGAATGGTCCGTCTATATAGGTCCTTATCCGTACCTTTCCGTTCTTTCTTTCGTGATAAGTATTAGTGAAGCAAAACACAGGCATTCCATAATACACGGGGTAGATAAACGAATCGGAAACAAAAGGTCTTATCTTGGTGTAATAGGGCCAAATATGGGCTTCCGGATAAATGAATATCGGCTGGTGTTGCTTAACGCGTAAATCGATGGCTTTATCGAAGTTGGCTTTGGCTTTTTTATCGCCAGGAAGAGGCAAACCGCCTAGGTAGGGAACATATTTACCAATTCCGGGGATATGGATGTTATTAGGATGGACTATGACGTTAATGGGCCGCGGCGAAACCATGAAAGCCGGCATCAAAGCGTCTCCGATGATTTGGGTATGGTTGCCATACATGAAAACGGCCAGTTTCTTATAGGGCTTAAGTTTCCACTTTCCGACGATTTCGTGACGGAACTTATGGTGGAGATAGATTTTGGCAATAGGCTTACCGATGACCCGGAAGTAGAAGAAATGGGCCAATTTACCAAGAAAGGTATCGTTACGGATATAGCGATAATCCTCGGTTATGGGTTGATATTCCATTTTCATGACCGAAAACTCGTCATGCAAAGGATCTGACCAATAGATGGTATCAGGAAGTTGTTCGGCCATACGTATATATTATGCGCGAACGGTGCGGATTCTCTCAATAAGTTCTTGAATGACAGGATTGTCGTTGTCCAAATCCTTGCTGTATCTCTTGGTGGAGATGCGGTGGAGGAAATTGTCACGGCGTTCGATCTCGGCCAAGCAAGTATTCATAACGGAAGGAGCGACGTTCTTTTCCGCTTCAAGCTGTTCGTTGGTGATGGAAGCGAAATGGGCTTTGATCGCCATATAATCAGGCGACATCGAAGCATATTTCCAGAAATACTGGCCATAGTTGCAATTAATGTCATGCCATGGTTTGGCGGCAAAGGCGTAATGGATGATGGAAATGTCTTTTTGTGGGACGTTCCAAGTCTTGATAGCTTCCATGTTCCATTTTCTAGGCAAAAGCAAGACTTTGTTTTTGCAGATGACATTTAGATAGTCTTGGTCTTGGGCGACCACGAAGTTATAGAAACTAACCAAGTTAATGAATTGGCCCAAAACATCATGCTTCCTCCATTGTTCGGAGTTAATGACCATCATACCGGCATTGAAATAGCGGCGGCGGTTGATGCCTAAGACCTTTTCACTATAAGCGCCGGCAGGTTCGAATACGTTCATAACGGCTTCGGGAACGGCGCCGACCATGTTATTGCCTAATGGGATGTCATAGAGCTTAGCCACGTCGGTAGCGATACAGGTATCGCAATCGATATAGAGGGCCTTATCGTATTGGGGGAAGTTGGTGGCGATAAGGAAGCGGAAATAAGTGGAAGCGGAATAATAGTCGCGGATTGGGAGTTGATCGATAACGACGGCGATGTCGTCGCTGACGTTATGGAACTCGATGCTGACGTTGGGTTTGGCCAAAGCTTCATATTTGGCTTGGGTTTGAAGGTTTATATCAGTATGTAAAATATGGATTGCGTAATGACGGCGCGAAGAAACGTTCTCGATCAAGGAGACTAAAGCCACTCCCATGAATGGGGTGAAGCGTTGATCGCACCCAAAGAAGATTGGGACGATAGGTTTGCGGGATCTTGCCATGAAGTTACCTCCTGTTGGCGCCTTAATGATAGCCAAACGTAATGGAAAGGCAAACCTTTTCGGACGTGGATTTGAAAGAAGTGAGAAAATAGCGTGAAAAGAGAGTTGAAAATTTATTCTCCAAAAAATAGAGAAAAGGCATGTAATCGAAAGAAAATAAGCGTTATTCAATGTTATGAAAAAGTATGAAAACCCTTTCAGTTCGGAGGCTTTTTGATATCAACAAGAGAGACTAAATTGTAGTTTTTTTGGCGAATTCTTTATCTTTTTCCTCGCGTGCGCTATCCTATTTAGTCACGGAGGAAAAACCATGTCCGAAACCAATGAATTAATCCAATTATTGAATAAATCCCACTCTCCTTTTCATGTCGTTAATAACCTTAGGGAGGCCGTGGGAAAAGGTAGCTTAGCCATAGATGAAACTCAGCTTAGTTTGATTAAGCCAGGCTTAGCATTTAACTTAACTCGGAATGGCGCTTCCTTTGCCGCGGTTAGGCTTCCTTCTTCCACTTTGAAAGCCATAAAAATAGTGGCTACTCATAATGATTCACCTACGTTCAAGTTAAAACCTACCCCAGCCATTGGATCTAAGGGCGTTATCGGCCTAAACGTAGAGCCTTATGGTGGGATGATCATGTATTCTTGGCTCGATCGCCCATTATCTCTAGCTGGTCGCCTGGTTTATGAACAAGATGGCACGATAAAATCTACCCTTTTGGATATTGACGAGGATCTTTTGACGATTCCTAGCCTTTGCATCCATATGAACCGTGATGTCAATAGTGGCCATAATTTCAATCCGGCTAAAGAACTTATCCCGGTTTTTGGGCTTGGTGAAATGAAAGAAGATGATTTTAAGTCCTATCTATTAGAAAAGGCCGGCTTAGAAAACGCGACTCTTCTCTCCCATGACCTATATCTTTATGTTCGCGAAGAAGCCAGGTTAGTCGGGAAAGAAAAAGAATTCCTAATGTCGCCTCGCCTTGATGATCTTTCTAGCGCTTATAGCGCGGCCCTAGCCTTTGCTAATGCCAAAGGAAAAGATGAGGTGGCCGAAGTTTTTGTCTCTTTTGATAATGAGGAAGTCGGTTCCTTGACCCGTCATGGGGCCAATTCCACTTTCCTTAAGGATTTAATCGAAACCATTTGCGATGTCTATGGCTTAGATCCGATCAAACGTAAGGAAGTGGTGGCGAGATCTTTTATGTTTTCGGTCGATAACGCCCACGCCAACCATCCTAACTTCCCCGAAATCTCGGATAAAACCACGGATGTTAAGATCAATGGTGGCATTGTCATCAAATATAACGCCCAACAAAAATATACTTCGGATGGTTTGTCTTCCGCTTATGCCAAGCTTATCGCTAGATCCGCCGGGGTTGAGTATCAAGAATATACCAACCGTTCGGATTTAAGGGGCGGATCCACTTTGGGCAATCTCTCCAATGCGGAAATCTCCCTTAACGCCGCCGATATCGGAATCGCCCAATGGGCCATGCATTCTTCGGTTGAGACCCAAGGTGAAAAGGACGTGGCCAAGATGGTTAAGTTCCTTCAAGCCTTCTATGAATCCGATTTGCTACCTTTAAATTAAGCACTTTGGATGCAAACTAAATAACTTATTGTTATTATCTAATCATGCTACCGGCTCTGATATTTGATTTAGATGGAACCCTCTGGGACGCCTGCAAGGAAATAGGTGAGGCCTGGACGATAGTTGGCAAAAAATACTTCGGGGATGATTATGTGGTCACCCTGGAAATGGCCCGTTCCCAAATGGGAAAAACCATGGAAGAGATTGCCAATGCTTTGATGTATTCCGAACTGCCCGCCGATGAGAAGGATAAATTCATCAAAGAGGCTTTCGATTACGAAATCGAATATCTAAAGGATAATCCGGGAAAATTATTCGGCCATGAGTTAGAAGTCCTTTGCTCGTTGAAGGATAAAGGCTACCCCCTATACATCGTCTCTAATTGCCAAACCGGATATATCGAAAAATTCTTACCTTTGGCCCCTTCTTTATTTATCGACCATATGTGCTGGTCGGATACCGGTAAGCCAAAGAACGTGACCATCCGGGCCTTAATGGAACGTAATGGAATCGAAAACGCCATCTATATTGGGGATACCGAGAAAGACGAAGACGCCGCCCATAAAGCCGGACTTCCCTTTCTTCATGCCGCCTATGGCTTTGGCTCGGCTTTAGCCCCAGAAGGAGTGGCCCATTCATTTACCGCAATTCCTGAGCAAATTTACGCGATTTGCAGGCTTTTTAACTTTGAAATCCCCGCAAATGCAGTGGATGGCAAGGTGGAATTAGCCTCCAAATATTTAACTTCAAGCCAGGTTGAAATGTTACGGATAAAGGTGGCGGATATCACTTCTGATGAAATAAAATCCACCCATATCGGTTTCATAACTTTGGTCGATTCTTTCGTTAGGAACAATGGGGCCGATGATCCTGAATATGACGCCTTCTATGAATTAGTTCAACAAATCATCACAGTCAATTCGTCACGGTTTAATTATTCTAGTGGCGTTATGACCCCAATGCCTTTGGTAGTTATCCTCATTTTCTTCCAATATCTGATACTAGTCGGCGTCTATAACGAAAAAGACATGATTAAGATGTCCGTCCCCTTCCCTGGCTTTGATGGTAAAGGGTCATTTAACCCCACCGCCTAATAAATTATTTTAATAATTTGCTCCACGCGCTAGAATTACCATAACAACGGAGGTTTTCTTATGAGCGCAAACCCTAAAGTAAAACGCGTTATCTCCCTTGCCGATTCCGCCGTAGCTTCCAACGCCGCCTTGAATAAACAAGTCGACGATGCTTTCGACGAAGGCTTAGGGGCGTATCAAGCTTCGCAAGAGAATACATTGGCCCAAATCGATGGTCTTTACGAAAGGATCAGCGCCCGCGTCAAAGCGGAAGCCGAGAAACATTTGGGGCAAGCCGATGAAAAGGCCTACAAGGCCATCATGGATGCCTATGCTAAAGATGGGCTGAAGGGAGAACAAGATGCCAAATAACGAAAATCTGACTCCTCAACAGCAGGAAATCTTAGATGCCTATACCTTAAAGGCCCAAAAGGAAGCCGAACTCAATAGCCTCCTCGCCCAAAAGGAAGCCGAGATTGCCCTTAGCAAAAAGAAAACCGTCGAAAAGCTTAATAATGCCGCTTCGGGGATTTCTTTATCGCACGCCGCGACCATGGAAGCTTTTTCCGAAATGGTTAAGAAAGTTAATAACGACTTCATTAATGTCGAAGCCGATTTGGCGGCAATAGAAATCGCAGGAGGAAAGAAGAATGGCTAATCCGAACGAAGTGGCGATCGAAAGCCTTAACAAAGATTCCCTCCTCGCCGAAGTCGAAGCTTTGAACTCTGACATCGCCGAAGTTAGCAAAATCAAACCTTTTGCTGAAGTCGACCTAGCCAAAACCAAGGTCAGGCTCGATGCTTTGGAGGCCAATTTAAAGGCCATCGCCGAGAAAGAAGCCAAAATGGCGGGACTTGGCCTAATTTTGCAAAACATCGATAAAGGCTGCCAAGACATCGCTTATTATGCCGAGCTCACAACCCAACTATTAGCCTATATCAAAGATTTAGATGAGAAG
The DNA here is from genome assembly GCA_946622925.1 of uncultured Caryophanales bacterium. Classification (GTDB taxonomy): domain Bacteria; phylum Bacillota_I; class Bacilli_A; order RFN20; family CAG-826; genus Alloenteromonas. The sequence continues at coordinate 6,891 of CAMOQM010000047.1, forward strand.
AAGGAATACGATCAGGCTTTCGCTGATGTTGAATCTTTACGGTCCCGTTTCTTGGTCTTGGATTATGGCAAACCCTTGAAATCTCAAACCTTAGTTAATGAGATATTGGGGCATGAAAAGGCCTGCTTATATGCCCATA
>CAMOQM010000048.1 GCA_946622925.1 uncultured Caryophanales bacterium
GCGTAATCGGTATATTCGTTAGCCACGATTTTCTTTTCCTCTTTCGAGTAAGTGTAGAAATCATCGCGAACGCAATACACGCCGGAAGGGAAATCGTTAGTATCAACTTCCTTATATAATGGAGGCAAAGATGAAGAAGAGTCGCTCGAAAGTCCGGTGCCATGGGAGCTGGTTTCGGTGGCCTGGGAGCTAGAAGGAGCTGGAGTGCCACAAGAAGCAAGCACGAGCATGCTGGTGGCTAGTAATAATAGGTTTTTCTTTTTCATAGAGTTTTCCTATAAGGCGAATTATAAACTAATGATGGCAATAAACAATAAATTAGACGAAATCTAGGCTTGCTCGTTTTCTAAATATTCGTCGCTATTTTCCTTGGCTTTTTTGTTTTGTTCTTCTAAGTCCGCCCCATAGGCGCAGAAGAAGGAAATAAGTAGCAAGGCTAAGCCATAACCAACCCCGCCGAAGGAAGAGAAATCGATATTCACGCTGGCACGGTTAGCAAAAGCGATAATGCCCAAGGTAATGGCCACGGTGATAGCGAAAGCAAAGGAAGTGATTACCGAAACGAGGGCTAGTACACGCATCTTGTGCACCACTTCTTTATCGAAAGGCGTACCTTTATCGATCTCGAGCTTGAAGAATGCCTCATTATATTTGGCTAAGAAGATGGTCACCCCGCAATTAAGGAAGGCGACTATCAAAGCGCTATAGGCGACGTGGAAGGGAATACCATTGCTAACTAAGATGTCGGTAATGGTCTGCCCTCCAGGAAGCGGCACATCACGTAAAGCAAAAAGCAAAACAAGGGCCAAGAAAGATAACGAAGCCCCGACAATGGCTAAGATAAATAAAACCAAGGCTATGATCCTAAAGATCTTGAATAAGGTTTGTAGAATTTTTAAAGATTTCATAATCCACTCCTAGACTAGCCTCGATTATAGGCCAACTAAAAGGGAATGGATTAACTATCGCCCTAGCACTTTGACTATTTCGCCTTGATAGATGGTATGGACGCCACTTTTGGCATACCAATCCTTAACCCCGTCATCGACCTGGTTAGGATCGAATTTACTTTGGCCGATCTTTTTGCAGATTAGGACCAATCTAGATTCTTCGGCATAAGGGGCAAGATCTTCCACCACCTTCAATCCCCCGTTAGCGATCTTATCTTCGTTCCTACCAGAGGCCGTCCCGTAATACTTAATGGCTTCTTTGTATTCTTCGGGTAATAGGCAGACGGAATAATATTTGGCCTTATCGAATATCGTTCTGGAGAACCTAACCTCGTGGATGTAGATGGTGCAAACATGCTTATTCCATAACACGCCGATACCGCCCCAACCGATGGTAAGACCATTGCTCCTAGTCCCGTCGTTAGCGAAGGCAATTGGCTCCTTGTGGAAAAGATTAAAGGCATCCTCATATTTGAAGATGTCGGTTAAAGGGATTTCTTTTAATGGTTTCATGGATAAAGTTTGGACCCAAAATAAAATCGGGCAAGAGTTATGCTCCGACCGACTATAATAAATGGGATTATGGTTACCATCAAAAAGATCAAATTGACCCCCGAAAACGTTAAGCAACTCATCGAATTATCCAGGGTTTGGATGAACGAAGAAATCACCAATGGATTAATCGAAAACGAGGAAAACGATTTAAAAGAGCCTTGTTGTGCGGCGTTTGATGGGGAAAAGATCATCGGTTACGCCTTCGGGCATTATTATGTTAGGGAAAGTAAATTATCCTCGGTCCCCGTTGGCTCTAAATGTTTTGAACTAGATGAACTTTACGTGCTCAAGGAATATAGAAGCCAAGGTATCGGCAAAGCTCTATTCGAAGCCATGGAAAGCGAAATCAAAAAGGAAGCCGACTATCTGACCTTGCCGACTTCCACCAAAGACTATAAACGCATCCTCCATTTCTATATCGAGGAAATGGGTATGGACTTCCACAGCGCTTTCCTCACCAAGAAGATGGCGGACTAATTCTTTTCGATTAATTCAAATCCTACTTTCCAGGCCGTTTGGGGCTCTTCGCCATAGAGGACTTTTAGATACACTTCGCTTACCCCGCCTTTGAATTCGACCACGCTTTGGTAATCTTGGTAAGGCAAGCTGGCATAAGGATGGTCATCGTAATCGGCCATGCTCTCCCGGTAAGAATAGGAAATATCTATCTTAGACGGGGTGTTCATCGTAATGACGACCTTAGAGAAATAGTTTTGGGATTCCAGATACTGGCTTACTGATAAATGGATGATTCCATCCCTATCCGCGTTGATGGATAAAGAGGCTCCGACATTCCGTATCTCATTGACCTTTTGGCTTGTTGAGGTATCTGGCTTGTAGTAAGCGGGGACATATTGGAAGTTGTAGGTACTGCTTACAAGGTTAGGCTTATCGACCTGCTCCACCACTCCACGCGAGAAAGAAATAAGCTCGGCGTTTTCCATATGGAGTTTAGTAGACATGTTGTTGCCGTTGATATCACCTTTGAAGATGACTTCATAACCCGCCATCGAACAAGGGGAGAAATCGAACAGACGGGAGGCATTTTTCTCGTAGTTGCTCTTAGCTACTTCGTCAATACCAAAGAAGGTGATTTCCAAGGTATTATCCGCAGATTTGCCTTCTTCTTTGATGATGACCCGTCCTAGCCAAGCGCCATCTCCACTAGGATCATTAAGGAAGCTCTTCGTAACGATGCCTTTGACGTAAACGGCCTTCAATTCACCATAGGTCTTTTCAAAGCCCGGATCATCGTAAGCGGCCTTAGCTTGGGAAAGGTTAAAAGCCTTATCCTCGCTATATCCATAGCCGGATATTTCGATTTTGTCGCCTCCCCCACAGGAAGCTAGTAGCAATAAAGGCAATAACAAAGCGATCTTTTTCATAATGATTTACTTAGTTCCGATTTGGTAATGGCCGGCATCTGTCCAAGGGACTTTCGAAGATTGGCCAGAGGAAGTTCCCCATCTTTCGGCCAGTTGTTCGCTTGCCACATAGATGGTTAGTTGGCTAGTTCCTGTTAAGGCCTCCCCATAGATGTTATCGCCCTCTCCTAGATAGATGGTTCCTTGCCATTTAGAGCAATTATAGAAAGCTAATTCATCCATGTAGAAGTTCTTGGCATTCAGGGTGATGCTCGTAAACTGGAAATCAGCGAAACAAGCCGTTCCGATATAAAGGCTGCCATTTTGATCAAAGGCCGTGATGGTGAGTTTCTTCAACGAAGAAGGAATATAGGCTTTGCGGTAGATGGTATCGGATCCCGGCCTAGCGGGGAACAATGATTTGGTAATGGCATAGGATCCGGTGAAAGAAGAGGAGGCAAACCATTTATAGCCATCAGCCACCCCGTCTCGATATTGGACTTTGTTATTGATTACTAATTCTTGAAGGCCAGTTAATCCCGCAAAGGCGTTATCGCGGATATCGGTGGTCGGAACGGTAAGCTTCTTAATGCTAGGATGGTTATCGAAAGCATAGGAAGCAATCGCAACGACCGGCAGATTTCCAATCTTTTCCGGAATGGTGACTTCCCTATCGCTGCCTTTATAACCGGTGATGGTCGCGGTTCCGGCGGCATTTAGATATTCGAAATCGGAAGATTGGCTTTCCCCACCTTCATCGACGACGCCATAGACGACCGTGGTTTGGCCAAAGCGGTTATACCAATCGCCATCATAGGCACCGCCATTATCTGTTCCCACCGAGATAAGGCAAGAGGCTTGGGAATAGAAAGCATTACGCTCAATCTTGGTTACGGTCTTTGGGATATAAATCGAAGTGTATCCGCAATAGGAGAAAGCCTCTGAGCCGACACTAGTAAGTGAATCGCCAAGTTTCACGTCGGTTAAGGTGGAATTACCATAGCAAGCATAGTTCCTTATTTCACTAACGTTATTTAGAGTCAAAGAAGAAAGATAATAGGTCGGGGTACGGGAATATGAAGTTATATACCATGAACCGTTTTTGTCTTTGGCTTCGGTAGCCCCCGAGGCGAATGCCCCACTCCCCAAGATGCCGCGATTGATCGTCATGTTGATGGGATTCCCATCGTTATTTAAGCGGTTGCCTAGAATCACCTCGGCTCTTTCCGGGGTGTTTTCATCATAGCCAAGGAAAGGCAAGGTTACGGAACTAAGGTTTGGCAAAGAGGCGGTTTGGGAATAGATTATCTTCTTCCCCAGCTTTTTAACGGTCTTTGGCAAAGAGAGGGTCGTTATATTAACGCAATCTTCGAAAGCATTATCGCCGACTTCCTCTAATCCATCGGAGAAAACGGCTTCGGTTATGGCTTCGCATCCAGAAAAAGCCTCCTTGCCAATGTAACGGAGTTTACTCCCAAACCTAAGCGATTCGAACGTTGCCCCTTTGAAAGCTCCATCTCCTATGGTTACCACCGAAGATAGATCGGCAGCTCCTAAATCCAAACCTTCAAGGGCATTGCAAATAATGGATTCAATGCCATCTGGCAAAGAGTAGGACCATGACCTAGTAGATCCGCCAAAGAGGACGGCATGTTCATTGGATAGACTTGGCAAATACATCAGCCCACCATCGGATAAAGCTTTATACGGCGTATTGTCAAAGGCGGTTGCCCCGATTTCGCGCAAGGCCCCCGTGACGTAGATTTTCTCTAACGAAGTCCCTTCAAAAGCGTGTTCGCCAATAGAGAACACCGAATCGGGCAATTGCATCTGCTTGATGGAAGAACGGCTATAAAAGGCGTTATCGCTTACTCTAGTAACCGGGAAGGTGCGCCCATCGACTGTAACGGTAGAAGGAATGGAAATCTCGGATTTACCGCCTTTATAGTCTTCGACGGCATAGCCATCGTATTCTTCATAATAGTTAAGCGTCATGTCGTCGACGGTGACGGTTTGATATTTGGGTTTGGCACTAGAGGCTTCACCTCCGCCACCACAGGCAAATAAGAATGGCACGCTTAAGCCCAAGACGAAGATGGCTTTCCCCACATTAAGATGATTCTTCATAATCGTTCTAAAAGAGATAATCAGTTATCTGATTGATGCAAGCCTATTATCCTACATAGGCAAAATAAAAAATGGTATGTAGGCTAAGTTTATGTCACATTAGCCAACTTACCGACTAAAAAGCGCCAAAAAACGATTAAAGACCGCCTTGCCCAACGCCTTGACTTAGTTCATCGATATGATTACGGATCGAATCCGGATATTTCTTGATCAAATTGAGGAAGGCATCGACCATCTGGGGATCGAATTGAGTGCCCTTATAATCGATTAGCTCCTTAATGGCGACTTCATCGGATAAGGCTTTGCGATAGCTCCTATCGCTGGTCATGGCATCGAAGGTATCGGCCACGGTTACGATACGGGCACAGAAAGGAATGCGTTCTCCCGCGAGTTTATCGGGATAACCCCGGCCATCGAACCTTTCGTGGTGGCTCCTGGCCACTTCCTCGAATATTGGGAATTCCTTGATTCCCTTTAGGATATCCCCGCCCAATGAAGAGTGGGCTTGGATGGCTTGGTATTCCTCGGGGCTAAGCTTACCCGGCTTAGTGATGATGGCTTCATTGATGCCGATCTTACCAACGTCATGGATTAATCCGGCGAAATAGATACGTTCAACTTCGGTTGGGGATAAGCCAAGTTCTTCGGCGATGCCTTTGGAGTAGGCCGCCACCCGGAAAGAATGGCCGTTGGTGTAATGGTCTTTGGCGTCGATGACATTAGCTAAAGAAGATAGGGTTTCCAAAGTAAGCTCTTCGTAGGATTTCTTTTCCTTATCCAATTCGTGGGTACGGTTCTGGACTTGGATTTCCAAAGAGGCCTTAAGTTCATTAAGTTCATTAAGGGTCGCCATGAGCTTGATATAGTCCGGGGTCTCGATGGAGAAGAAGATAAGAAGGGCCCCAAGGGCGGTCCCGAAGTCGGAAAGCAAAGTATCGGGGAAGACGAATAATTGGAGCAAGAAGGAAATAAAGAAAGAGGCGTAGAACAAACTAATGGCGATTAATTGACGGATGTTGAATTTCTTCCACCTAATCGCGACGATGACCACCGATTCGACGACGAAGAGAAGGGTGATCGCATTGACTAACAAATAGGCAGGTCCATGGGAATAAGTTCCAGCCTGGTCGAAATAGAAATAGAAGCCGGTCCAGTTATTGACGATTAAGGTCACGGCATAAAGGGCCAAGATGGTGAGGTTAGCGATGTATAGTTTCTTCCTAAAAGTCTGTTTGGTTCCGACCAAAGCTACCGAAACGGCGTAATAAAGGAACAAAATCGCAACCAAAGCCCCGGAGAAGAAATAAAGGCCATTTAATATCTGGGAAAGGATGAAGGGGAATTTGGCGGCGTTGGCGTTAGTGGCCACCGTAACCAAATCCAAGGCGATCATCGTTAGATCGGCGATAAGGAAAAACTTGTATTTACGGTTAACCAAGTTGGTCGAACTATATTGAAGCGAGATTACGATAAGCAAAACCGCGACGATGATAATCGAACCTACGGAGAATGAGATGTTGTAGCCGTTTAACATGACCGCAAGATTTTAGCACATAAAAGCGTTTCGTCTAATAGAAGTTTACAAGATGGTACACTACACCATTAAGAACAAACCAAATAAGGCCGCGGATATGGTGGGCACGGAAATGAGGAATCCATGCTTGATAAAATCAAGGAAGGAATAATGGATTTCATATTTATTTAAAAGGGAGGAGAACATGATGCCGGCCAAAGCCCCAATCGGGGTGAGGAAGGCCCCGATATTGCTTCCGATTATCGAGGCGTAGATGGCTTCGGTAAAACCTCTTGTTTCTAAACCCACGGGCAAAGAAGAGAAAAGGATGCTCATCGGGATGTTGTTGATGATATTGGAAGAGAGGAAGGACGTGTAGCCATAAACCCAGATGGGAGCGCCCCTATTTAAAAACTCTCCAAGTTTCGCGGATATGCCTTGGTAATTTAAGGCCACCACGATGACGAAGAACTAAAGCATGACGGGAATAAGTTGATAAGGCAACCGCTTAAAGGAATC
>CAMOQM010000049.1 GCA_946622925.1 uncultured Caryophanales bacterium
GCTAATCGAAGCCAAAGCAAGCAAAGAAAGAGACCTGGCCAACGTGGTTTTCGTATTTTAATAATAACAACCCGCCAAAGAAGCATCACGTTCGTTTGTTTTTGCCCTTTCTAAAAAGAAATGGAGTAGAATCTATTTATCGAAAGGCAGATATAAATGAACAAGAAACTATTGTTACTCTCCGTTCCATTGTTATCGATGTCACTAAGCGCCTGTGGGGCCAAGTCTAGTTATAAAGACAACCTCGACGCCTATGTGTTTGCGATGAAGTTCCACGATAAGTTCAACGTCCTCCAACTAACCGACATCCATTGGAGCGCTACCTCCTCCACTTTATCTTCAAAAAGTTATCTAGAAAAACTACTTGCCCAGGCTGACGCCCACATTAAGGCGACTCAAGGGCAAAACGCCAAGATCGATTTAGTGGAAATCACCGGCGACCAATTCATGCTAGGCAACGCCTACCACGTCGATACCTTCGTCGATTTCTTCGAAGAACAAGCCGTCAAATATGGTTTCCTCTATGCTTCGATTTGGGGCAATCATGATAGACATGGCATCTATAACCCCAATTGGCTATCCCAGAAGTTCGCTTCCGCCACGCACTCCATCCTCATCGATCCCGAGGATGACCTATATGGACGTAGCAACTTCGTAATCAACCTAACTAATGACGGCACCAAGACCGGAGCCGCCAAATGGCAACTCGTCAACTTGGATTCGGGGGCTTCTTTCTCAGAAACCGCCGTCTCGCCTTTTAGGGACTATGACTATATCCGGGAAGACCAAGTCGATTGGTGGGTTAAAGAGCACGCCTTAGTCGGCGAATCCGTCCCCACTATCGCTTACTACCATATTCCCCAACAAGATAACGGCGAGGCCTATAACGCCATCCGTAAGCAAGGGGCTAACTATAAGAGCAAATTCTTCAAGCTCGAAGGTTTCGCCGATAATGGCAACGAACGTTATGCCTCCAAATTCATCGAGACCGGACGTAACCATAACCTCAAAGGCGCCTTCATGGGTCATGCCCATAACATCGACTGGACCGTCGACTATAAAGGCGTGGTAATTGGTCTTGGGGTCAAAACCGGAACCGAGCTTTATTACGCCCATATCAAAAAGGATAGCCAAGATCCCGAAATGGTCTTGGGTTTGCAATCCGTGGGCCTAAATGAGGATTTCGACCTAATCGGAGCCTCTTTAGTGACCCTAAACGAGGGCACGACCTTCGATTTAGAACATCTTTATTACAACGAAAGGGCGAACGGAGATTTCGTTAAATGGGTCAAATGGTAATTATGAAAAACTACTTTGCTAAAGAGGCCTTCCTAACCGTCTCATTCGATAAGGCCCAAAAAAGACAATCCATCTTCGTCAATTGCTTATTGGTCCTCTTCTTTATCGTTTCCTCCTTCACCTTCTTTAACATGCTTTACGCCTTTGCTAACATCGTCGGGGCCATCGTAAGCGCCTCTCCAGATGTCGCCATCGCGGACTTGTTACGTTCCCTTCCCTTATTCCTAAGCTTCTTCATGAGTTTGTGGGCCCTATTACTCGTGCACGCCACCTATAGAAGGGTCAATGACGAAAGGTGGCATAAGTCTTTATTTAAAGACGCCGTCTGCCTCATCGTCTTCGGCGGATTCACCATCGTCTACGTCATCGTCATGCTTATCGCCGGGAAATATGTTTCCCTCGTAGAAGGTTCGCCTTCGCCTTTCTATCCTTTGGATTCGTTGCTTTATTCGTTGCTATTCATCGCCATTGGAATCGCGGTTATCCTTTATCTTAAGAAGTTTGAAGCCAAAGCCCCTTATCTAGTTCCTAGCCGTGGCCTAAACGTCACCAAAGCTAGGAGCGCCTATTGCACCTTCGTGACCTTCTGGATGTTATTTGCCTTATTTGGATTCTCCGGCGGTATCTATTCCATCTTCATCTATGATTTTGCCCATGGCTTTGCTTTCTTTGGTATCGCCACCATCCTTGTCTATTTGCTTAGCCCCTTCCAACTTTGCGTTTGGGAGTTCTATTACAACAACTTAACCGAGGAAAAGAAGAAAGAATTCCTCCTTCCTCTATCCTTACTCTCCCTATGCGCCTCCATCTTATTCGCGGCCTTATATTTCATCTCTTTAGGAACCGGGTTAGATGCCCCCTCCAATGCTGGATTTGGCATGTTCCCCGTGGCCTTCGCCGCCAGCGTCAACATCGCCACCTTATTAACCGTGGCCACCCCACTTATCGTGTCGATCGTCGCCTTAATCAAAGGCATATTGGCCCGTAAAAAGTAAAACCGCTAAATTAAAACTATGTTTAAAGGGCTTAAAGTTACCCTTTGGGCATAGTTTTTTTGATTCTTGATACTTGTCGCATTATGAGAAAAGGAAAGATTTAAAAACTCGTTTGATGTTCAATTTTGCTGCTTATAGGGCAATCAAATAACCGTCCGGTTCTTGCCGGCGTTTTTACCCGCATACATCTTGGCGTCGGCTAGCTCGATCCATTTTTCAATCGATATTTCTTTGCGGTAAGAGGCAACCCCAATGGTAACGGTGATCTTATGGGTATGGCCTTCGTATTCTATTTCTTCGGCTTCGATGGCTTTTCTAAAGCCCTCTAATTTCTCATAGGCGCCTTCATTATCCAAGACGACGACGAATTCCTCGCCGCCATAACGGCAGGTAAAGCTATCGGCAAACTTTTCGTTCGTGATCGCGGCGATCCGCTTCAAGATGAAATCGCCAGCCACGTGTCCATAATTATCGTTGATGTTTTTAAAATCATCGATATCGAAAAGGGCCAAGGATTTAGAGGCCTTGTTTTCTTCTTGGCCAAAATAATCGTAGAGGCCATAACGGTTATTGATTTGGGTTAATTCATCGGTCCTAGATTCAAGCATTATCTTGTTCTCTAGGGATAATGAATATCTAGTGAAGACGAATAGATAGAAGGTGACAAAGAGGAAAGCCACGACGATATGGAGGGCCATCAAAGTCGTTTCCATCCAATCCGGGATGAGATATTTCGGGGCGTTATTCCTCGTGATGAAGAATAGCATTAGATAAATACCTACGGATAATACCGCCCAAAGGATGGAACCCCCTTTGCTTTTGTTTTTGGAGAAATAGGTCGTGAAAAAAGAAACGACGGCTAAGCCAATTAGATATAGGTGAAAGCCCGAACCAAATCCCACCAATAAAGTGGCCGTGATTATATAAGCGAAATATTCATTGCCGCATAATAAGGCATAGGGATAATACTGTCTCTTTCTTATTAAGAAGAAACAAAGGAAATAGAAGATAATGGTGGCAAATGTTAGCCAGGCTAAGGAATAGACTTTGGCCGCTAGAAACAAAGCCAAATAGAAAGAACGTAAAATCAAATAGGCAGCATTGGCCGTATAACAGGTCTGACGGATTGTTTTGTAATGGCCACTCCTATTGTTGTCTGCGGACATACGGTTCCCCCTTTTCCTATAAAAATAATCTTCATTCCGAAACCGTTTTATATCAATAAAAAATTAACTTAATCCGAAATTGTCTCTTCGTTTTGCCATATAATGGTTATAAGAGATTTACCTATGAAAAAGACTAGATTCCTCCCCTGCCTATTGTTGCCTTTGTTAAGCGGATGCTATAGCTCTACTAGCATCGGGACTTATGCGGATGCGGATAAATATCTATCCGGTAATCAAAGCTATGATTCCAAAATAAGCCGCATCGACGTGGATTGGATATGTGGCAAACTCACTTTGGTGAGTGACCAATCCATAACCGGGGCTAAATTAGAAGAAGAAAACGAATTTCCCGCCGAAGAAAAGGTCCATTCCTATTTAAAAGGCGAACAATTAAACGTCAAATTCTTCGCCAGCGGACATCGTTCCTATAATCTCGATCCCAAAGGCAAAGAACTGATTTTGACCTACAATCCCGACTATATTTCCGAATTAAATATTTATCTGACTTCCGGCACGCTAGTCGCGCCCAAATTGACAGCCTCAAGCAAAGTGGATATCGCCTTAACTTCCGGGGTGGCCAATATCGAAGGGATTACCGCCCCGACTTTCGAAGGAAGCTTCACCAGCGGTTCTTTGTTTGTCAAAGAGTTAAACGCGGATAAAGCCAAAATATCCGGGACCAGCGGAACCATCGACGTTAGCAATATAAAGGCTAGCGAATTCCATAGCTCCATCACTAGCGGCCACCAAAACCTAAGGTTTATTTCCTTCGCTACTTCCAATGTCTCCATGACTAGTGGCGAAACAACCGTTAAACTTCCTGATGAAGGTGGGATATTGACCATCGATAAAAGCCGGACCGGATCGCTAAAGATAAACCGGGCAAACAATAGCGACGGAAGCCGTTATGTCTTCGGCGAAAGCAAATCCACGATGGCCATCGATTTCACCTCTGGCAAATTAACCATCGAGTAAAGTCTATAAACTTATTCCTCGACGCTTAATCTATCTTTTCAGCCGCCCTTCTTTCTTTTGGCTTACTTTTCATTCCATGAGGTGCTTATCCCGGATAGTTTTATTTAATTCGGCGAGGCTTGTTTTTTGGCGTTTTACCAAAATTTTAAATTTTTTCTATTCTGTGGCAGGTTTGTGACTAACCTCATGTTATAGTATTGCCGAAAACAGGAGGTTTCCCACTATGAAGCAAGATTTATTGAAAGGTCTCAGCGAATCCCAAATCGCCAAAATCAAAGCCTGCCACAGCAACGAAGAATTGTTGTCCCTAGCCAAGGAAGAAGGCATCGAATTAAACGACGAACAGCTTGAGGCCATCAATGGTGGTTGCAGCAGCGGAACGCCCAGGAAGTGCCCCCATTGCGGTTCTGAAAACGTCGAACTATCGGAAGGTACCAAAGGCAAGACCGTCAACGGCGTCTATGTCAGGTACTACAAGTGCAAGGCCTGCAAGCACGTCTTCTACGAACTATAATCTACAAATTAATGGCAAAAGTGGACTGATCCCCAGCCCACTTTTTTATTCCTCATGGCTAGTTATATCTATTTGACGGTTAGCACCATCATGGTGATGTCATCAAATTGCGCGGTCCCGGCGGCGAATCTTTCGATGTCAGAATAGATCGCATCAATGGTTTCTTCTTCGGTTTTGCCTAGGTTTTCCTTAAAGGTGGCGATGAGCCTTTCTTCTCCATATAGCTCGCCTTGGGGATTGTGGGCCTCGGTAACTCCGTCGGTATATAAAATGATGCGGTCGCCGGATTTCACGTCTATGGAATGGCTCTTATAGGAAAGCCCCTTCATCATGCCTAGGGCCGTTCCGTCGACCTTCTTTAGACATTCGACTTCGCCTTTGCTATGGAAAAGAAGCGGATAATTGTGCCCGGCGTTAGTGAATTGCAAAGTCATCTTTTCTAAATCCAAGATGGCAATCCAACAGGTCGCAAACATCGTTTCCTTATTGCCGTCGGCCAAACGGGAATTGGCCAAAGCCAAGATTTTGGCGGTGTCATCATAAAGGAGCGCGTGGTCTTTAATAACCGTTTTAGCCGTCATCATGAACAAAGCCGCGGGCGTGCCTTTGCCTGAGACGTCGGCGATTAAGAAACAGATACGCTTTTCGTCGATGGGGAAATAATCATAGAAATCTCCCCCGACTTCCTTGGCGGTTTTCATGCCTGCCCTTAAGGCCACGGTAAATTTATCGTCGAAGTTAGGCTTTCCGGTAGGCAGGGCCCCGGTTTGGATTTTGGAGGCAAATTGTAATTCGGCTTCGATGACCTTCATCTTGGTTTGTGACTCTACAAGCAAGAGGGTATTTAAGTTAGACACTAGGAAGGTTAAGGCTAAGGCTAGACATAAAGACAAGGCGATATAATCGCTATCAAAGCCAAGTAGCAGATATTGGATTGCCAAGGTTAAGGGGGCCACGATATCAAAGCCGATCAGCATGAAGATAATCTTCTTGGTGGTGCCTTGGTTTTTCTTAAACTTAACCAAATTGACGATGGCCACGATAAGCGAGGCCAAAAAGTGGCTGATCACCAAAATGTAGAAGAGGGTCGCAAATAAGATTTCCTCAACGATGAACCCTTCGGCGTTAATCGAGAAAACCAGATGGGTCCATGGGGTAGTCGCGCTTAAGAGGAAGAAAGAGACGTTGGGAACAATGTAGATAAGGGCCAAAACCCATTTCTTCTTAGGATAGCAATTGAAGAACTTTAAGAAGAAAAGGCTAAAGGTCGAGGCGAATAACAAAACGAAAATCGTAAATCCAATCGCGAATATATAAGTCAGGAAATACAGCTCCTTATTGCCGTCAAATGTCGCCCACAATATTTCGCAAATGGCGGTAATGAAGCAAAAGATGATCATCAAGGAGATTTCATCTTTGAATTTGCGGCGGTAAAAAACGAAGTTATTGATTAGCAAAATCAGTAATATGACGATTGCGGTCAATAGAATTAGAAGGAATAAGTCGGCGGCTACCATAAATTAATATTATAGGAGAAACTAGTGATGCGCTTGTGGCATTGTTGCGGCTTCGCTTTCCATGAAATAGGAATAACTAAGATGAGTTTTTACTTATTAAACTCTACATAGCAGGCACACACCAGGCCACAGATATATTTGTCCATTTCTTCCTAAGAACGCACCTATCCGTGACTAATATTTTGTAATCCATGAGCAAAATACTGCAGAATTCGACTCCGATCAGCATTAACGAAAACCGTAAAGGCGCAAGGCAAAGCTAAGCTTCGCCCGTAGAAAATCAGGGACTAAAAATAGCACCTATTTTCAAAATTCGTTATATAGTTATAGGCATGGATCCCTTACATGTCGTGATTTTTTCGTTCATTATCGTTGGCGCCTTGATCATGGTAGTTAACATCGTCTTTTACATTCGCTTAATGCTGCGGATGAGGGACGT
>CAMOQM010000050.1 GCA_946622925.1 uncultured Caryophanales bacterium
GAATCCAAGCGAGGCAATCGCGTATTCGAAGATATCGAGGTTAGGTTTGCGCATTTTGACGATGCAAGATTTAATGAACCCATCGAAGTATTCGTTCAGGTCGTAGTGGCGGAAGACGTTTTCGATGATCCCATCCATAACGTTGGAGAGCATTATTACGTGGTGGCTTTTCTTTAGCGTCTTAGCTAAATTAAGCATCGATTCGTTAATCGCGTAATAACCGTCTAATTCCTTTTGGAACTCCTCGATGTTGATATGGAGGTCTTTTTCTAAGGCCGAAAGGAATTGGGCGTAGGTTATTTCTCCCGCATCGCCTTTTTCGCAATAGAAGTTTTTTATCTTCATACCTTCTTCCTCACCATAATGCTTGATGAAGTAGTGGACCACAGCGTCTCCGGCGAATAAACCGAAGCAATCAAAGAAGATGACCTTATCGTCTTTCATGAGGCTAACTATACAATAAAGGGAAAAGAAAACCCACCAAAATGGTGGGAATCCTTTCTTTTCTTTGGACTATCTTATTTCTTCTTAACGATCGCGAAGACGATGGTTAGGACACCGAAGACGGCCATCATGATACCGGCGACGATCCAGAAAGCGGTTCTGAAATCGGGGATACCCATGTAGAGGCCCGCCAAGGTGGCGCAGGTCGCACCGAACAAAATGAAGGCGATTCCAAATGGAACGGCTCCTTTGGTAAGGGCATAGATTCCATAGAGGACTCCCGCGACGCCAAGGGCCAAGACGATTAAGACCATCAACGCTTCAAACGCCATGACGGAGATGAAGTGGGTGAATAATCCAATGGAACAGGTGATTAAGGCAACGCTTAGGAAAACCAGCGGGAAGGACAAGGGGGCCTTCTTGCTGATTAAGAAGATGGCGATACCCGCCAAAGAAGCACCGGCGATGATACCGGCGACGCCGAAATAGGCATCGATGACGGTTCCGGCTCCATAGATGGCGATAAGCACGCCGAGGACGGCTAGGATCGCACCTTCGATAATGTTGCTTAGTTTTTCTTGTTTCATTTGCATAGCTCCTTTCTCGGCGCGTATTTTAGTCCCTTACGGACCTAAATGGAATCTCATGTTGGCCGTTTTCGGGAAATTTCTTCATTTTTTGCGTGGATTTTTGAGGTTTCTACTTCATTTTTGCGCGTGATGCTATAAAATGCATGCGTATGTATACTTTTCTTGCCGGACCAATTGGAAACCTCGATAATCCCACCATCTTAATAAGCTTCATCCTTGCCCTCATCTTGTTAGGTGCCCTAGGCGTGGTCGCTTTCTTGCTTTTTAAGCGTTTAGTTCCCCGCATCTATGTCGTCGGAACCATGGTAATCCTCTTCGTTTCCTGGCTATTCGACTTGCAGATCGTGACCATAATTTCTTCCGTGGCCCTAGTTTGTGGCGTGGTCTTCTTCCTTATCGCAAATATGAACGAAAACCGGGAACTAACCGGCAACAACATGCTCGATAAAAGCGTGAAATCGAAGAAGCGTAAAGTCCGTTCCGAATCCCTTTTCGATAGGGAAGCCATGTATAAGAAAATCGAGATGGCCGTCATCACTTTGTCCAGACAGAAAGTAGGGGCCCTTATCACTTTCGAAAAGCGCGATTCTTTATTCGATGTCATGAAAAGCGGCACCGTCATCGACGCTCCCGTAAGCGCCGAACTCCTCCAAACCATCTTCTATCCCGGAACCCGTCTCCACGATGGGGCCGTGGTTATCCATGACGATAAAATCGTAGCCGCCAGCGTCTACTTCACCCCAACCACCCGTCCTTTGACCGGCAAATACGGATCCCGCCATAGGGCCGCCATTGGCATTAGCGAAGTTAGCGATGCCGTCACCGTGGTCGTTTCCGAAGAAACCGGACGTATCTCCATCGCCTATGAGGGAGAACTTCAACCGGTGGGGCCGGATACCTTCCTTGAGACCTTTGAGGATTACATGGCCCTGGTCAAAACCAACAAAGAATAGGAACGGCATGACCGTTCTTTTTCTTTTCCCTAGGGTAAACCCTAAGGAAGTGATAAACTAAACGCGGTCTATTTTAGGAGAATAAAAATGCCAACACCTCACAATTCAGCTAAATTAGGCGATTTCGCCAAAGTGGTCCTTATGCCGGGCGACCCCCTCAGGGCCAAATACATCGTCGATAAGTATCTTAAAGATGCCGTCTTGGTCAATAACGTCCGCGGCGCCCAAGGCTATACCGGCTTTACCGAAAACGGCAAGCGCATCTCGGTCATGGCTTCGGGTATGGGTATGCCTTCCATCGGTATCCATTCCTATGAGTTATTCAAAGAATACGGAGTCGAAGTCATCTTACGTATCGGAACCTCGGGCTCCTACACCGAAAAAGTCAAAGTCGGGGATATCATCCTTTCGATGGGGGCGTGCTGCGAATCCAATTGGCCCTCCCAATATGGCTTAGGTGGGGCCACCTATTCGGCGATTGCCGATTTCGATGTCCTTTCCGCCGCCTATGAAGAAGGCCAAAAGAAAGGCATGAAAGTCCATTGCGGCAATACCTTATCCGCCGACGTCTTCTATAACCCCGATAAGGAAATGTGGAAGAAGTGGGCCTCCTTAGGCGTTTTGTCGGTTGAAATGGAAGCCTATGCCCTTTATTGCAACGCCGCTAGGTTTGGCAAGAAAGCCTTAACCATCCTCACCGTTTCCGATTCTTTCGTCGATGACGTTATCCTTACCCCCGAGGAAAGGCAAACCGGTCTCGACCAGATGATCCAACTTTCCATCGCCACCGCGGAAAGGTTCGCCTAATTAATGCCTTATCCCGCTGAGTTTGCCCTTTTCATCGTCGTTTCTATCATCAGCGGGGTTTTCATATTGGCTTTATTCTTGGTCGATCCGATAAGACATTATTTCAAAGTCCACCATACGGTGCGGGCCTATTATCCGAAGATGAAGCGGATTGCCGAGGATAACGATTATTATCTAATCAACGATTTCGCCTCGCGGACTTCCGACGAAGAGACTTTTCATATCGACCATCTCCTTGTTGGCAATAAATACATCTATTGCATCCGCGACCGTTATTACGAAGGGGCTTTGACGGCTAAAGAAAACGACCCGACCTGGGTTCATTATGGGCGGAAAGGCTCAAAATACATCTCCAATCCAATGATGCGTAATTTGGTTAGGATGGAATATCTTTCCTTAATTTCCGGCATCGACAACAGCATGTTCATTTCCATCGTCGTCATTAATGACGATTGTTTTACCCAACCCTTTGATAGCGAAAGCGGCGATTCCTTCTTGGTGTCTTTGAAACGGCTTCCTCTATTAATTGAAGACCTCGAGGCGCGGGATGTGCCTCCCCTTGATGGCTGGGAAGTGGAAAGGGTGGTCAACGATTTCGCCGCTTTGAAGGCCAGGGAAGGGCGTTAACGCTTATTTGGCAAAGTTAGCAAGTTCCCCCTTGCCAAGGCTAGGGGTGGGCTATATAATTGCAAAGCCCAAAGGGCAAATGCAGGCGTAGTTCAGTGGTAGAACATTACCTTGCCAAGGTAACTATGCGGGTCCGATTCCCGTCGCTTGCTCCAGTTGTTAATCACCCCGGAATCACCGGGGTTTTCTTTTGTTGGAATTCATGTGCGCGTGTAATATAATTTTGCACGCCTAATCAAAGGAGCTACTTATGGACCGTAACGAAGAATTAGCCGAACTACTATTCCCCGAAATCACCAAAACCATCGACGATTTGGAAAAGGAATATCCCGCCCGCAACCTTCCCGAAGGCGCCCAGGTTACCCGTTTCGCCCCTTCGCCGACCGGCTTTTTGCATACCGGTTCATTATTTACCGCGATGATTTCCTATACCGTGGCCAAACAAAGCGGGGGTGTTTATATGTTCCGTTTGGAAGATACCGACACCAAACGCACCATCGAAGGCAGCGACCGCGACTTGATCGATCAGCTCTCCAAATTCGGAATCGTGGCCGATGAAGGTTATTTCCCCGAAGGCGACAAAGGGGCTTATGGTCCGTACCGCCAATCCAAACGCGCCGATATCTATAAAACCGTCATCAAGGAATTGATCAGAAGGGGTAGGGCCTATCCTGACTTCTGCACCCCGGAAGACCTCGATGCCATCCGTAAAGCCCAAGAAGAAAGCAAGGTTTTGCCAGGCTATTACGGCATTTATGCCCGTGACCGTAATCTCACCGCCGAAGAAAGGATCGAAAAGATCAAAGCCGGAACCCCCTGGGTCATCCGTTTCTATTCCAATGGCGATCACGAGAGGAAGACCAAATTCGTGGATGCTATCCGTGGCGAAATCGAACTTCAGGATAATGACACCGATGTCGTCATCTTAAAATCCGATGGCCTCCCCACCTATCATTTCGCCCACGTCGTCGATGACCATTTCATGCATACCACCGTCATCACCCGTGGCGAAGAATGGATTCCTTCCACCCCCATCCACTTAGATATGTTCCGCGCCTTAGGCTGGAAAGCCCCTAAATACGCTCATCTCCCTTCCATCATGAAGCTAGATCACGGCAATAAGAGAAAGCTTTCCAAACGTAAAGATGCCGAGGCCGCTGTCTCTTATTTCCTTGATGCCGGTTATCCACCCGTGGCCTTAAAGGTCTACCTTATGTCCATCGCCAATTCCAACTTCGAGGAATGGTCCATCGCCAATAAGAGCTTTGACCTCAATGCCTTCAAGTTCTCCTTGAAGAAGATGTCGGTCGATGGGGCCCTCTTCGATTTGGATAAGCTCCATTATTTCTCCCGTGAATTAATCGCTAGGATGCCTCTAGACGAGGAATTCGAAGCGGTTAAGGAATATGCCAAAAACCATGACGAAGAATTCTTCGCCCGCATCGAGGCTAATCCCGAATACGTCAAGAAGATCCTCAACATCGAAAAAGAAAGGAAGAATCCCCGTAAGGACTATGTCAAATATGGCGATATCTATCCCCTTGCCAAATTCTTCTTCGCCGATGAATACGATAAGCTAGCCAAAGCCGGCTTCACCTATAAGGAAGGTTTGGCCAAGGAAACGGTCAATGCCTGCTTAGAAGAATTCAAAGCCATGCCCTTTGGGGTTGAGGAAAACGTCTGGTTCGACTTCATTAAGACCGTGGGTGGCCATAATGGATTCGCCGTCTCTAACAAAGACTATAAAGAGAATCCTGCCGCCTATGTCGGTTCGCTCTCCGATATCGCCGAAGTCCTCCGCTTGGCGGTGGTGGGCTCGACACAATCCCCGAACCTCCACGAGATTTTAGAAATCTTAGGTAAGGAAGAAGTCCTTCGTAGATTGGAATTAGCTAAATTGGCTTAAGCCATTACCCCGGGAAAACCGGGGTTTTGTTTTGGGGCAAAAGAAAACCCCTCATTAGAGGGGATTCAAGCGTAATGGTGACCCCAGCTGGGGTCGAACCAGCCATTCGACCTTGAGAGGGTCGCGTCTTAACCGATTGACCATGGGGCCATCCGCGTTAAAGATTAAACCACGATAGCGCGCCTTAGGCAAACTTTTTCTTCATAATTGCAAATTTAATTCTTTTCCCTTATGGGAAGTGTGGTAACCTTATCAGGTATGATTAGACCACCGTATTTAACAAAAGGGGACACCATTGCCTTAGTGGCTCCTTCTTTCGGCTGCTCGACCGAACCTTATTCAACCCGTTTGGACGTGGCCATAAAGAAAATCAAAAACAAAGGATTCAAGATAATCGAAGGCCTTAATATTCGCTTGGAAGAGGGGGTAGCCGCCTCTAACACCGCCGAACTTCGGGCCTTAGAAATCATGGACGCCTTAGAAAGCGAGGCTAAACTCCTTCTTTCCGTCGGCGGGGGAGAACTGATGAACGAAATCCTCCCTTATCTTGATTTCAAAGCTATCAAGAAAATGAAGCCGAAATGGTTTATGGGCTTTTCCGATAATACCAACCTTACCTTCTTATTAACCACCAAATGCGGGTGGATGAGTATTTATGGACCCTGTGCCCCGCAGTTTTTCCAGAAGCAGTGGAGATTAAGCGAACTCGATGCCTATGAGTTATTGCTTGGCAAAACCCATTTCGAAGGTTATCCCAAATATTCGATTTCCAGGCGTAACGAAAAGCCCTTGGTCTCTTATTGGTGTACCCAACCTAAGATCATTACCCCGATTAACTACGAAGAGCCCATGGAAGGGGTGCTTCTTGGCGGATGCATCGATGTCCTCCAATTATTCGTGGGAACGCCTTATGACGACGTGGCTAAGTTCAATAAAGAACATCCTGAAGGCGTTATCTGGTATTTAGAAGCCTGCGACCTTAATCCTTTGGCCTTGCGCCGGGCTTATTTCCAGTTACTACAAGCCGGATGGTTCGATAACGCGAATGGCTTTATCTTAGGCAGGCCTAAAAACGCCATGTACGAATTACTAGGAGTCGACCGTTTTAACGCGACCCTTGATATCTTAGGGCCTTTAGGCAAACCCATCCTTATGGATGCGGATTTAGGCCATATCCCACCCTCCTTGCCTATTATCAATGGAGCCAAAGCCAGGGTGGCCTTTGAAAATGAAAATATCATCATTGATTATCTAGATGTCAAATAAAGGAGAAATTTATGATCGTAATGAAAGTTAAGGATTTCGGCGAAATCCAAATCGAAATGGACCGTGACAACGCCCCGATAAGCGTGGCTAATTTCGTTTCTTTAGTTAAGAAGGGTTTCTATAACGGTCTAACCTTCCACCGTATCATCAAGGGATTCATGATCCAAGGCGGCGACCCTGAAGGCACCGGCATGGGTGGCCCAGGATATGGAATAAAGGGCGAATTCAAGGCTAATGGGGTCAATAACAACCTCTCTCATAGCCGGGGCGTCATCTCCATGGCGCG
>CAMOQM010000051.1 GCA_946622925.1 uncultured Caryophanales bacterium
CCCCTAGCCAAGTCAAAAAGAACCCCACCTTCTATATCGCATTGTTGGCCTTCATGCTCTTTAATATCGCTATCGACGCCTTCATGCCCTACTTCCTCGTCTATATGCAAAACCTCGAAGTCGTGGTAAACACTCCAGGTGGCTTCTATATCGTGGCCGGCGCCGTCATCGGTATTGCCTCAATCGGAGTCATCCTTATCGGAGTATTCATGGACAGAATTGGAAAGTTCAAAGTCATATTCCCCGCCTTAGCGTTGCTAATCGCAGGCTCATTAGGCTTATTCTTCGTTAATAATAATCTTATCGTCTGCGTGCTCCTAGCCACCTTAATGTTCCTAGGCTATCTTGCCGGAACCGCGGCCTTAGGCGCCGAAATCCGCGACAACACCCCCGAATCCGACGTTGGGGCCTATCAATCGGTCAGGATGGTCTTCGCCGTCATGCTTCCGATGGTCATCGGATCGAATATCTCCACCGCCGTTTTCGCCACTAGCAAAATAAATGAATTCGGACAAACCGAAAAAGCTCCCGACCAAAACATGTTCTTAGTCACCGCCATCGCGGCTATCATCGCCATTCTTCCTTTGATTTGGCTATTTATCCAAAAGAAAAAGGGCACGCAGCCCTTAAATAAAGTAGAAGAACCGATTAATAAGGAGTAACGGTTACCGTTATCTCGCCATTTTTATTCCAATCGTCGGCGAAGTTAGTCGTGCTAAGGCCTTCTTTGATCATGACCTCGCTAAGGTAATCACAATCGTAGAATAATTGGCTTCCGGCGGAATAAAGGCCGTCAGGCAAGATGATTTTCTTGATGTTAACGTCGCCTTTGAAGGCATAATCGCCGAGGTTAATAATCGAAGTTTGGCTTAAATCCAAAACCGCGGTTCCATCTTCTTTTAACAAAGAGGAAAGTCCAGCTAAGCCGGAAGAGGAAATAGAAACCACCGTATCCGGGATTTCCAAAGTGGCGATATTGGCGGCCGAACTAGCATTGGCTTTGGTGCCGGAAGAAGATTTGAAGGAAGAAATGCCAACCACTCCATATTTAACGACTAACCCCGCGTAATTATCGTAATGAGTAGCCAAATCATCAGAGAAAGAAGCGGCCTCACCCCAATAATCGGCCTTAGCTAAATCAATCGCGGCTTTTTCCGGGGTAAAGGCATCGCCGGCGAAACTACCATAGGCGAAATCCTCTAAGAAATAGCCTTGTAGGTCCTTATCGAAGCAATAATAGAAAAATTTCTTATCGACGTTATGGCAGATTTTGCTCGGCACGCAGATTGGATATAGGTCGAGGGTTTCGCTATCGAAGAGATGAGATTCGTCGAACACCTCAAATCCAGTTGGGGAGGCACTGTAATAACCGGTGAAGGAATAGCCATCCGCCGCTTTTACGGAAGAAGGATAAACCAAAGCGTCCCCTTCTTCGAAAGTAACGGCTTCCGAGGAAGGCTTTTCGTGGAAATTAACCGCGACCGATTTCTTATTAGGCGCAAAGACGGCTTTGACATCGGCTTCATAACGGATGAATTTGGAATCGACTTTTTTGCCCCTAAGGCTTTCCGGAACGCTTTCGCTTGTTCCATAGGTGCCTTCATAGTGATCAAGATGCTTACCGGCGATGGTTTTGGTCAAAGTAAGTTCTCCATCATAAACGACGTTAACCTCTTCATAGGTGCTAGAATCCTCGAAAGCTAAGGGATTGCCCTCTTCATCTACTGGGCTAGCCTTAACCTTAAATGATTTCTTGGTCTCGGCGTATTTGACCTTAATATCGGTGTCGTTTTCGATAACTATATTATTAAGATCGGCATAGGAGACGTAATCGGTCGTGTTCTGAACGGTGCCATCTTCGTTACTGATGGCGACTTCATAGCCGGCGAAAGTAAAATCTGAATAATAAGGATCGCGTCCCCTACCTTCGGGATCATGGGTGAAGGAATCGTCGACGAAACTGATTTGGGTATCTTCTATTTTCCCGACTTCGCCTAGCTTAGTTTGATATTCCAAAGAGACCGACCAAACTTGTTGGTAATCGTTTTTGAAAGTTACGTTATAGTGCTTCTTTTCGGCTTTAAAATAAGCAAAAAGGTCGCAATTTCCCTCTATTTTGTTGGAATCGACTTCTTTTCCATCTGGATAAAAGCCAACCCAGCGATCAAAAACATATTTATATCCATGGGGAACGTTTTGGGTGGTCGCGGTGTATTGGGGAGCCCCTTGGGCAACTTGCATGCCGTCGGCGTTGAAGGTCTCGTTCTTTTTGGCAAAGGCGTATCCAACCTTCTTGGCCTTAGCGACGTCTAAGGTCTTATTGGCGTAATCCCCAATGATGCCATCATAGTCGGTATAAAGGTTGACGGTGAAATAGTCCTCGCTTTTGCCGGGATCAAGGTATTGGGAAAGGGCGCAGCTGGACAAAACCGCGCTGGCACTTAGGGCAAAAGTAAGAGTCAAAGCCTTTTTCATCATATTTCATTATCTCATAACTTAGGCAAAATGGAATAACGTAGAGTTACTCTACGGACGATAATTTGTCATTGCCTAGTAAAGAAAGGACGATTAAACTTATTGCCGAGGTTTTAATATGAACAATCGTCGTGTCTCACTAATAATCGGCCTACTCGTTACCATCTTGGCCATCACATCCATCCTAGTTTGCTTCGCTCCGGCCTTTGGTGCCGATAGCGCTGGATATGCCGATACCCGTGGAAATGTCTTCCAAATTATGTTCGGCTATCAAGGCAAAAACGCCATCCCGGCTTTGATCGTCGCCTTCGTCTTACAATGCGTCGCCGTCTTATTCGGATTACTTGGCGCTTTCCTTCCCGCCCGTCTTGGCGGCATCAACCTTGGAGTGGCCGCCTTGCTACTTATCGTTAGCGGCGTCTTATTCCTCTTCGCCCCTAGCTTCTATTCCTCTGTCAATGCCTCCTCGATCGTTCCCATCGCTGGAGAAACCATCGGCAACGGAACCGGCATCTTGCTCACCTCCATCTTCTCCATCGTCTCTGGCGTTATCGGAATCTATGGTGGCTACCGTTCCTTCAAAGCTTAATCAATTCACTATTTGAAAAGCCCGGTCGCCCGGGCTTTTAATTTACTTTTTGGCTTTCGCTTTTTCTAAGAACGGCACCACTTCTTCATAAGGTATGCCTAAGGCAAATGAGAGTTCGCCATAAACGATGGGGGAAGCCCGATTGACGAATTGGCTATCCATCGAATTAAGATGGATGTCTTTTCTCTTTCTTTGTAAGGCGCCTTCTAAAAGCAAGGCCAAATCTTCGATATAGCCAGAAGCGAAAGCGGCATCATAGGCGGCCTTGCGTTTCTTCGAATCTAAAATATAAAGTTCGGTGGAGGTATCGGGCCACTCTTCAATCAATTTCAAGGCCCCTTCTTTATCTAAGGGACGACGTAAGGATGCGGCGTTAGAGACGGGAACTCTAACGATATTATTCTTATCATCTCCATATAACGGAGTGAGGACGTAGTAAAGGTTACCGGATGGATCACCAGTGAGCTTGGCGATGTCTTTAACTTGGCAAACGCCACAATGGGTGTGGTAAACATAATCGCCTATTTCGTGCATCCCTACCCTCCTTTTATTTGCTTTATTTTACCAAAAAAACGCCAATGCGAAAAAGGGGAAAAAATAAACCTCCCATCGGGAGGTTTGACTGTTGAGACTGCTCTTATTTTTGGTAATTTTTGACGCAACTAACGATGTAACTAGCAAGTTCATCGACGCCCACGTCTTTTTTGGCGCTGACGGGGAAGAATTTGGCTTTTGGATTAAGCTTTAAGATCCTTTCCTTCGCCACTTCGACATCGAAGTCAAAGACAGAAACCGTATCCATTTTGGTGAAGACGAAGGTATTGCCTTTGGTAAACATCAAAGGGTACTTAAGGGGCTTGTCATCGCCTTCTGGAACGGAGAGGATAACCAGGTTCATGGTGGCTCCGGTATCAAATTCGGCCGGACAGACCAAGTTTCCGATGTTTTCTAGGATTACTAGGTCTAAACCTTCCTCACCTAAGCAAGCGATGCCTTCGCTCGTCATCTTGGCGTCGAGATGGCATTCCCCAGAGGTGTGGAGCTGGATGGTCCTAACCCCGGTCGCGTCTTCGATGGTGTGGGCATCGACCACCGCATCCATATCGGCTTCGATGACCCCAACCCGGAGTTCTTTCTTTAATTTATTAATAAGGTTAACTAGTAACGTGGTTTTGCCAGATCCCGGAGAAGACATGAGGTTAATGAAATAAACCCCTTTTTCCTTAAGATGCTGACGTAAGCTTTCCGCTCTAGCATCGTTATTGGCCAAAACGGACTGCTTGACCTTAATAATTCTCATGTTTTCCATACATAGTGTCCTCTAACAGGCAATATTGTATAGGAAGAAAAGACGTTTGGGCTATAATTTGCTTCGTCATGGATAAAAAAACCGACTTAATTCGCTCTAGTTTCGATAAATGGGCGCCTTCTTGGGATGATAACGAAGGTTGGGACGAAAACGTTCTTTCTTTCTTAATCGATTTATTACCCCAAGGACCTTTGCCGAAAGTTATGGACCTCGCCTGTGGAACCGGAATCATGAGCAAACGCCTCTTTGATAGATATCAAGGTGAGGTAATTGGTCTTGATCTCTCCCCAAAGATGCTAGAAGTCGCTAAGAAAAAATATGAGGGTAATCCTCGCATCAAATTCCAAGAGGGCGATTTTTATGAATATGAAGGCGATGGTTTCGATTTAATCCTCCTTCACAATGGTTATCCACATTTTCTCGATGTCGATGGACTTTGCGAGAAGGCCTATTCGGTCTTAAAAGAAGGCGGCATTTTAGCCATTATGCATTCTTGCGGACGGGAAGAATTAAACAAACATCACAAAAAAAGCGCTAACCCGATATCCTTTACTTTATCGACCCCCCAAGAAGAAGCTGCTAAATTCAAGAAACGTTTTTATCTGCTCCAAGAAGGCGAATCCGCATCTTTCTTCTATTTCATTTTGAAACGTAAATAAATCTATTAGCTGGATAATTAATCCAAAAATAAACCTACATGGGTCGAATAAATGGCATTCTCCTAATCGTAGAATGCTTTTTCTTTAAATTAAGGAATCGCGAGTAGAGACACATGCTTAAGCCTTGCGCGTATCATAAGCGCCGGTATGGAACTAACCGCCTCAAAAACTAAACATCCCTTGCGCTTCTGGGGGATCTTCGTAGGAAGCGCCATCGTCGCCGGACTAACGACCGGTTTTGTTTTGCTTAAAGTCCTAAAACCCGACTCGGTCCAATATGTGGTCGAAGGCGGGGAATATGAGATGGATGCCGAGGCGGCGTTAAAGAAATATAACGCATCCAAAGGCAAAGGTAACTTCCACACCGCCCTTACCCCCGAGGAAATAATCTCGGTTGGCTATAGCAAATTCGCCGCTGAAGAAGCCAACTACTCGGTTGGGGTCGGTTATACCCAGGCGGCCATGGTCAAACAATCCATCACCACTCGGACCGTCAAACTAGACGGGCGCTTCTTCGAGGAAAGTAATTCGGATGGCATGATCAACATCCATGACCGGATGTTCCAAGAAGGCGAAAAGACCACCAAATACTGGGGCGCTTCACCCGATTATGCCTCGAATGCTCCCATCACCGTCGATAACGCCACTTATAAAGTCGAGATGGGACGCAACGTATCCGATCCCCTCTCCTATGTGGTATCACCGGCAACCTTGATCGAATCATCGCCAGTTGGTGATCCCGCCAATGGGGCCTACAAAGAAGATGGCGGATATCGAGTTGAGGTTAACCTAGACCCGGTTACCTCGGTCTACAAGTATCAATGTCAGATGCAATCCATCTCCTCGCTGAAACTTAAACCCGAATTCGAATACGTCCATCTTACCGTCTATCTCGACGAAGACCTCAATCTTAAGAAGATGGAATCCCATGAGAAATACTTCGCAACCACTAGCTTCGGCGTCGGTTCGAATTGCGAAGGGCGCTTAGCGACCGCCTATTACCACGAAGCCCCAAGCTATGGCTTCCCCGAACCAAGTTCCCAATTACCTGACTTCCCACAATCGTTATAAGGAGGATATAAAATGCTAAAAATCTTCGCTCACATCACTAAAGGCGCCATCCTTAAAGGCGCGGCCATGACCCTAGGGTTCCTTGGTATCACCGGAGGCACCGCCGCCGCCACTTTCTTCGCCGTTCCCCAACACGTTACTTTCAAAACCGTCGAATCCCCCATTGCCCAACGGGAAAATGGCAAACTTACCGGACGCCAACGTTTCATCGGCCAACTCGCCGATAGCGCGACTAACGGTCTATCCATCTCCATCGATGATTTGAAATTCGACCAATCCTATGACGATAAAGACGGCCATAATACCATCGAAATACTCCCCCAGCTCCCTGGCCAATTAAACATCGAGCTATCCGCCTTATCCTTGCATGGGATCGAGTTTTCGTTAACCGCCCCCGTTACCTATTCAAATAACGGGGCTAGCCCTAAGCACCGTGGCATCCACGTTTCTAAGGTCCAAGACGATATTTACCTAAATCTTTTCGATAACGGTAATAAAGTCCTGGCCCTCCAAGAAGACGGAACCTATGAAGTCCCTTCCACCGATAACCCAAGTTGGGATTTCAAATATCACGTTAACGTCGCTTCTTATGATGAAGCCCTCGCTTCTAACGATCCTTTGACCCGTGGCACCGTCCGTTATGAATATGGCGAGCTTGACTGGCTTATCGCCGATATACTCGAAATCCTAAGCGAAGGCGGCATTTCCGTTTCCTTAGAAGG